>CAZODG010000115.1:0-2052 GCA_964578525.1 uncultured Actinomycetota bacterium | reverse complement strand
AGAGATAAAAATTTTATGAAGATAATATCCCTTTCACCGGAGGTAATTTAATTTTATCAAGTGGGAGCAGTTAGAAGTGTTGAAAATAAAGAAAAATGATAAGGTCGAGATAATAAAAGGAAAAGACAGGGGTAAGACAGGGAAGGTGCTCAGAATAGAATCTGTCAAAGATAGATTATATGTCGAGGGCGTCAATGTAATGGAAAAACATGTAAGACAGAAAGATCAGAGCAAACCTGGCGGCATTATTAAAAAAGAAGGGCCCATTAAGATTTCGAATGTCAGACTGATATGTCCAGGTTGCGGCAAACTAGCCGGAGTGGGTTTTGAGATAAGGGATTCCGGTATAAAAGTCAGGATATGCAAAAAGTGCAAACAGCAGATTTAAAGAATGAATATTTAAGGTGATATCAGTGGAACCAAGATTAAAAGAAAAATATAAAAAAGAGATTATTCCTAAAATGCTGAAAGAACGCAAACTCGGCAACATAATGGAGGTACCCAGAATAAATAAGATAACCGTAAATATGGGCATAGGTTCCGCAATTCAGAATATAAAAGAATTGGAATCTGCCAGCAGGGATCTGGGCATGATCACGGGGCAGAAACCTATTATAACAAAGGCCCGGAAATCGATTGCCGGATTCAAACTCAGACAGGGGAATCCGATAGGGTGCATGGTGACTTTAAGAGGAAACAGGATGTACGAATTTCTCGACAGGCTGCTCAGTGTAGCGATCCCCAGAATCAGGGATTTTAGGGGTTTATCTAAAAAAAGTTTTGATGGCTCGGGAAATTATACAATAGGGATAAAAGAACAATTGATTTTTCCTGAGGTCGATTATGACAATATCTTAAGTGTAAAAGGTATGAATATTACCATTACAACCAGTACGGAAAGTGATGATGAAGCGATGTTCCTGCTGGATGAGTTTGGATTTCCATTTAAAAAATGATGAAGTTTATTAAGTAAGGAGATATATTGGCTAAGAAAGCGCTTGTAGAAAAACAGCAAAAAGAACCTAAATATAAAACAAGAAGATATAACAGATGTTTTAGATGCGGCAGGCCAAGAGGTTATTTTAGAAAATTCGGATTATGCAGGATTTGTCTCAGGGAAATGGCTCATGAAGGAAAAATTCCTGGAATGACCAAGTCCAGCTGGTAAAAGGAGGATTTATGTCAGCGATTACCGATCCCATTTCAGATATGTTAACCAGAATAAGAAACGGATGTATAGCCAGGATGGATAGCGTCAACGTTCCTTATTCAAAACTTAAAACAGAAATAGCCAGGATACTGGATGAAGAAGGATATATAAAAAGTCATGAAGTCCTTAAAGATGAAATTACTTGCAGCATGATCAAAATTTATCTGAAATATAGAAAAGATAAGAAAAGTACTATTACCGGTCTTAAAAGAATAAGCAAACCGGGACTTCGGGTTTATGTGCGAAAAGACGAAATACCCAGGGTTCTTGGCGGTCTGGGAACAGTCATACTATCGACACCAAAAGGAGTGCTTACCGGAGTCAGTGCTAAAAAAGAGAAGATTGGCGGAGAAGTTATTTGCTCTGTATGGTAAAAAGAAAGTAATCGGAAGGGTGTGTTTGAAGTGTCCAGGATAGGAAAGAAACCTATTATAATACCGGCGGATGTAGAGATTAAAATAGATAAAGGCAACATCAGCGTAAAAGGAAAACTGGGAGAGCTTTCTCAGAAGTTTGACAGCAGCGCTGTCAAACTGAATATGGAAGACGGCAGATTGATTGTTGCTCTTGTTTCGGACAGCAAGGAAAATAATGCTAAATACGGTCTTTACAGGAGCCTTATAAATAATATGGTAATAGGTGTAAGCAATGGTTTCAGTAAAACATTAAAAATAGTAGGAGTAGGTTACAGGGCAAGTAAAAAGGGAGATAACCTGGAAGTGCTTGCAGGGTATTCAAATCCCGTAGTAGTAAATGTTCTCCCGGGAATGTCTTTTGAAGTTCCCGATAACACTACTATTATAGTCAAAGGAATAAATAAGCAGATGGTAGGAGAAATGGCT
>CAZODG010000114.1:0-2073 GCA_964578525.1 uncultured Actinomycetota bacterium | reverse complement strand
CACTTATATATTTTTCCCTGCTGATACTGTTCTTATCTTTATCGGGTATTAAATTCGTATAGATGTAATCTGCATCTTTATTTTCAAGAGACTGAAAAAAATCAAATACAGCTTTTTCGGGTTCAGTTTTGAAAAAATAAGCTATATCAAATTTCCCATCATAACTTCTGCATGCTGGCAGAATAATAATAACCGCCAACAGTAAAAATAGTAAGATATAAAATTTCTTTTTGAACACTTCTTTTCTAAACTTTAAAAATCTCTTTTACTCTATCCAGGACTATTTTATTATTTACCTTTCCAGCTAAAAAATCCCTGTCTATTCCCAAACTATTTTCAAGACCGCTTTTATTTACTGTATCTGGAAGGTCCTCATTAAAACATCCGCGTATAGTCTCGAGAACACTTTGTGCAGTGGCATCATATTCATAGCCGCCTTCGAGCAATATTCCTATTCTATCGGAACAGTGTTTATGGCTCAAGTAAGAAATGATATACATTATCTTATAATATGATTCTTCTGTCAGATTGAGAGAAGAAAGAGTATCAAGATAATGCGAATCGTATCCTGCACTTACCAGAAACAATTCCGGCTCAAATCTTTCCATAGCAGGGATTATTATATCCAGTAATGCAATTATATAATCAGAATCCCCCGTTTTATCCATAAAGGGAAAGTTCATATTGAAGCCAGTTCCTTTACCCCTTCCAATCTCACTGAAATTACCTGTTCCCGGATAATGAGGATACTGGTGGAAAGATATATAAAAAACACTGCTGTCATCATAAAAAATATCCTGTGTTCCATTTCCATGATGTGCATCAAAATCGATTATGGCAATTTTCTTGATGCCATACCGTGCCTGCGCATATCTGGCACTTAGAGCAGCATTATTAAAAATGCAAAATCCGCTTCCGTAATTTTTAAAAGCATGGTGGCCGGGAGGACGGATAGCTGCAAAAAACTTATGAGATTTATTATTACTGTTAAAAATCAAATCCAGACCTTCGAAGCAGCCTCCGGCTGCCAGAAGGGAACAATCATAAGTATATTCTGTTACTGCAGTATCCGGGTCCAGGTAAGAAATACCTCCAATCCCTGATAAATCTTTTATTTTTTGAATATAGTCTTTATCATGGATCATCTCGATTTCTTTACCGGCGGCAGGGCGGGGTTTTCTAAAAGCGATCCTGCTTTTTAAATTCCATCTGTCAATTGCTCCTTTGATTGCTGCAAGTCTGTTTGAATTTTCAGGATGGCTGGACCCATTGGAATGTTTCAGGTAAAAATCATCATATATTATATACATAACTATCGACTATTAATTGCAGTTCATTATTCTTCTAAATTCTACTGGTCCCTTAGATATTCCAGAATAGCTTCTACTATCTTCTCGCTAATCTTTATCTGATAATCGGATTCGTTCAATCTTTTTCTTTCTTTAAGATTCGAAATAAAAGCAGGTTTCACAAGAACCGATGTCATATTTGTTTCTTTGAGAACGGCATAGTTTGCTCCATGAACCCTGCAATCCAGAATTTTCAAGTTACCGGTGATTTTATCCTGAATAAGATTTGCAATCCTATATCCGGCAATCGAGTGCGATTTAAGTCCCTTGAAATAAAAACAACTGCAGCCGTTAGCATCTTTATCGACCGAGTAATTCAAATCGATGCTGACCAGCAGATCGGCATCGATTCTATTCGCATACTCGATTCTGTCAGCTAAAAATATATTATGTCTTTCGCCGGCGCTAATAGAAAGCATGGTCTCTATATCATATCCGGATAACATATCCCTGCAAAAATTCACTATGCTCCTGCAGATATAAATTTTTTCATTTAAATATTTATCACTGCTTCTCATATCCTCTATATTTTCACTATAATCCAGAATCACTTTGTTTTCCCTGAGCTCTTTTGTCCTACCCTGACTTTTAATCAACGGAAATTGGGAAGTTTCCTTTGATATTATGATCCTCTTCAGACTTTGGAGACTTTGAATTGTTTCTTTTCCTGCTATCCCATCATCTGCAATATTCATATCTTTTTGAAAATCTACCAGCGCCTGCT
>CAZODG010000113.1:0-2312 GCA_964578525.1 uncultured Actinomycetota bacterium | reverse complement strand
ATCGAAAATTATTCAAGGCACATACTTGGGAAAAAACCGGGAGAGGCACCGAACACCCTGCTCGATTTTTTCCCTGATGATTTCCTGGTTGTTATTGACGAATCCCATATTGCCATTCCTCAGATAAGGGGGATGTATAAAGGTGATCATTCCAGAAAACAGACACTTGTGGATTACGGATTCAGGCTCCCTTCAGCGATGGATAACAGGCCATTAAAATTCGAGGAATTCGAAGCCAAAGTCAAAAGAGTTATATTTACTTCGGCTACTCCAGGACCATACGAGAGAAAGGTGAGTAACCAGATTGCGGAGCAGATAATCAGGCCCACGGGCCTGGTCGATCCGCAAGTCTACATTAGAAAAACAAAAGGACAGATAGATGATCTGATGGATGAGATAAAGAAAGTCGTAAGCAGAGGCGAAAGGGCCCTGGTGACCACACTTACAAAGAGGATGGCCGAAGACCTGGCCGATTATCTGGCAAGTAAAAAAATAAAGGTAAGATATTTGCATTCTACTATAGATACTCTGGAGAGAGTGGAAATACTTAGGTATTTAAGAACCGGAGAATGCGACGTGCTGGTCGGTATAAATCTGCTCCGTGAAGGATTGGATCTCCCGGAGGTATCCCTGGTTGCTATTCTGGATGCAGATAAAGAAGGATTTCTCAGATCGGAAATATCTCTTATCCAGACCATAGGAAGAGCTGCAAGAAATGTGAATGGCATAGTTATAATGTACGCAGATGATATAACGGATTCTATAAAAAATGCATTATATGAAACAAACAGGAGAAGAGAAATTCAGATAGAATATAATAAGAAACATAATATAACGCCAACAACTATAAATAAGACTATATCTGACATATTATACAGCAGAGGAATAAAATCGAAGAAAGAAACAAGAGCCGACTTAAAAGTAAGCGAAAAGAAAAAGATATTAGGTGAGGATAAAATACTGGATATGGAACCATCGGAAGTTGCCACTATAATAAGCGGCCTCGAGGAAGAGATGAATCTTGAGGCAAGAGAGTTGAACTTTGAGAAAGCTGCTATGATCAGAGATGAAATAAAAAGAATAAAGAAGATAACAAATATAGAGATTAAAAAATAATATATATGAAAGAAGAGATAGTAATAAAAGGTGCCAGGGAGCATAACCTTAAAAATATAAATTTAAGAATTCCGAGAAATAAATTCGTAGTTTTTACCGGTGTAAGCGGATCGGGAAAATCATCACTGGCATTCGATACGATTTATGCCGAAGGACAGAGAAGATATGTAGAATCACTTTCTTCTTATGCAAGACAGTTCCTGGGGCAGATGGAAAAACCGGATGTTGATTTAATAGAAGGCCTGTCCCCGGCAGTTTCCATAAATCAAAAGGGTGTTTCAAAGAACCCCAGATCTACAGTGGGGACAATAACCGAAATATATGATTATCTCCGGGTTCTTTATGCTCAAATCGGGGTACCATACTGCTATAGATGTGGGAAACGTATAACCAGGCAGACAGTGGATCAGATAGTTGACAGGGTTCTGGAATTACCGGAAAACACTAAATTTCAAATACTTTCGCCAATAGTAAGAGGAAGAAAAGGCGAATATATCAAAACTTTCGAAGATATAAAAAATAACGGTTACGCAAGAGTCAGAGTAGATGGAAATATTTATGAGCTCGGAGATGATTTTGATCCAAAGCTGGATAAAAACCTTAAACATGACATTGAAATAATAATCGACAGATTAAAAATAAAATCCGATATAAGAAAAAGACTTTCGGAAGATATAGAAATATCACTCAAGGAGAGCGGCGGTATTGCATACATTCAACTGCTTGATTCGGGAGAGATACACAGCTTCTCGGAAAATTTTTCCTGTGTGGACTGCGGCCTGGACTTTGAAGAACTTACTCCGCGAATGTTTTCTTTCAATAGCCCTTATGGCGCATGCAAGGAATGCAGCGGACTGGGTATAAGTAAAGAAGTGGACGCTGATTTAATAGTGGAACATCCGGACTTAAGCATAATGGATGGTGCAATACCTTTCTTTAATATGGGATATTCAAATTATTATTCACAGTTGATGAAAAGTCTGGCTGAAGAATATGGATTTGATTTAAATACTCCTTTTAAGGATCTTGACGAATATGCAAGAAGGACAATATTATACGGGACCGATGGTAAAAGGGTAAAACTCAGTTATATAAACCATAAGGGCAGATTAAGGCATTATTATATAAAATTCGAGGGTCTCGCCAATAATTTAAGCAGAAGATATCTGGAAACGGAATCCGAAAGCCAGAGGATC
>CAZODG010000112.1:0-2430 GCA_964578525.1 uncultured Actinomycetota bacterium | reverse complement strand
GGAAGGAGAGGTATTTTATTTTTTCTTCTGCCTTTTTTCTGTCCGATATATCCCGCGAAATGCCAAATATTCCTATTATGTTATTATTTTTATCATGCCAGGGCATCTTTGTTGTATAAGCCCACCTATCTTCTTTATCTTTAAAAGTTTCTTTTTCTTCCAGATTTACTATAGGTTTACGTGTTCTTATTACTTTTTGTTCGTCTTCGTAAGCTTGTTTTGCATGTTCTTCGCTGAAAAAGTCGAAATCTGTCTTACCAATAAAATCTTCGGGCCTTATCCCGTAAAAATCAGCCATGGTATTATTTACAATAACAAATCTGTTTTTCCTGTCTTTGATATAAATATAATCAGGAATATTATTTAGAAGCTTTTGAAGCATATCGCACCGGTTAAAAAGCTTTTCCATCATGTTTTCATAATCTTTTTTAGTCTTATCGTCTTTTCCAGAATCCCTAATTTTTATCTCTTTTATCATTATTACCCCTTCGTAATAATAGATGTTGGCTTTTGAAATTCTAAAAAGATTATATTTTTGCCCTTGGTACTTTTATTACAATTGAATTATAAAAATATTATAAATCAACTTCAGTACTTTTTATACATATTTTTATAATTACGTAATAATCAACTGTATTTCTTGAGTGAGAGTATACAAAAAGAGATAAAAAGGATATACTTTTTAGAAGTTAAAATTGAAAGAGGTGTATAGATTACTTATGGATAAAGTCACAGAAAATAAATATTCGGAGAATACAAAATTATCGGAAGTATTAAAATCGCCGGAAGCAAATAAAATCATAGCAAAATATAAATTGCCATGCCTCAGTTGCGCAATGGCTGCTTATGAGGCGGAAATATTGACACTGGGCCAGGTTTCTAAATTTTATGGTATTGATATAAATGGTCTGCTAAAAGAATTAAATGAGATCTCCTGACCCGCTATAACTGCTATGTTCCATTGTTGAAATAATTTTTACTATGCTTGCATACACCAGTTGCAATTCTTCAAGGTATGCAGATAAATTTCAGTAAAAAATAAGCGCCTGTAGCTCAATTGGATAGAGCAGTGGACTACGAATCCGAAGGTTGGGGGTTCGAATCCCTCCAGGCGCACCAAAAAAGGATAGGAAGAAATATGGAAAAATCCATAGTAAAATTTACAAGTGTTAATTTCAAAAAACTGGAAGCAAGTGCAACACTTCCGGCAAAATTTGAAAGGATGCTGGCTTCGCTGCCGCTTAAAGAAATGGTAGAGGGGAAATCAGTAGCTTTAAAAATGCACCTGGGTGCAAATCTGGGTTATACGACCATCCACCCTTTATTTGTGAGAATACTGGTCAAAGCGCTAAAAGAAGCAGGTGGAGATGTCTTTATTACGGATCTCTATCACAGGAACAACAATGATTATGGAATCCGGGGAGCAGGGAACAGAGGTTATGTCGAGGAAATTCTGGGCTGCAAACTTATCCCGGTAGCAGGGGTGGATGACAAATATTATTATTCGAAGAAGGTTGATTTTAAATCACTAAAGGAGATACAGGTAGCCGGGAACATTAATGATACTGAAGTGCTGATTGATTTCTCGCATGTGAAAGGTCATGGAGCATGTGGTTTTGGCGGCGCATGCAAAAATATAGCAATGGGCTGCGTTACTTCGGAAACACGCAGAGAGGTTCATGCTCTTGAAGGTGGTATCGTGTGGAACGAAGAACTCTGTGATCACTGTGAAACCTGTATCAATGAATGCAGATATAAAGCAAATAAATTTAACGATGAAGGAAAATATGAATTGTTTTTTCATCACTGTACGTATTGTCAGCACTGTGTGGAGGTATGTCCCACTAATGCCCTTACTTTTATTGGTAAAAATTTCATAGACTTTCAGAAAGGACTTGCGATAGCTACAGATGAGGTTCTTAAGACTTTCGATAAAGACAATGTTTACTATATAAATGTTCTGCTTAACATAACTATGCTCTGTGACTGCTGGGGATTTTCAACTGCATCACTGGTCCCTGATATAGGAATAATGGCTTCAAATGATATTGCAGCGATAGATAAAGCTTCACTCGATGTCATAAAAGCCGAAAACCTGCTGCCTGGTTCGCTCCCAGTAGGAAGAGAACTCAGGAAAGAGGGCAAGCACCTGTTTGAAAAAGTTTGGGGCAAAGATCCCTATAGCCTGATTGATGAGCTGGAGAAGATTGGACTGGGAAACAGCAATTATATTATAGAGGAAATTGAGTAAATAATAATTTACCGTCAGGACTTTTTTTCTTAATATAAAACCGGAAAATCCGCATATATATTTTTTTATAAAATCTGTGTTATTATATTGTTTGCTGTAAAGTTCGGAGAGGTGCTTGAGTGGTCGAAAAGGGCCGCCTGCTAAGCGGTTAGGCGGGTGTAAGCCCGCCTCGAGGGTTC
>CAZODG010000111.1:0-2446 GCA_964578525.1 uncultured Actinomycetota bacterium | reverse complement strand
CAGAAGATAATAAATAAATCCTTTCTGATCATAATGCTATCTGTTATTTTTGCATTTATTTTTTCCGGCTGCGGCCTTTATTACGATTATAGAAAGGCTGGTGATTCTGATGAAATCGAAGACGGAAGCAGCAACCTGGTAAAGGAAGTAATAGATGGTGATACTATCATCCTTTCGAATGGAAGCAGGGTCAGGCTTATCGGTATCAATACTCCGGAGCATGGAATGTATTTTTTTGAAGAAGCAAGGGAGGTTCTCGGGACAATAGTCCTGGGCAAAGAAATCATTTTAGAAAAAGATATATCCGATAAGGATAAATACGGCCGGCTATTAAGATACGTTTATGCAGGGAATCTATTCGTAAATCTTGAGATGGTAAAAAGAGGATTTGCCAATGCGTACACTTATCCTCCGGATATAAAATACAATGGAGAATTTCTGGAAGCGGAAAGATATGCAAGAGAAAACAACCTGGGACTGTGGCTGAAATCAAAGGTGGATATTGTAAAAGTCGAAATCAACTATGATGCCAGGGGTAATGATAATCTTAATTTAAATGATGAGTATGTAAAAATGGAAAATATAGGAGAGGATTCTATAGATATCGGCGGCTGGACCATTAAAGATAGCGGGACCAATATATATACATTTGAAAAATATTCCTTCGAGTCAGATTCTGAGATATTTATTTTTACCGGGAGCGGTAAGGATGGGGCAGGCAAATTTTATTGGGGCAGCCCCAAACCAGTATGGAACAATGATAATGACACTCTTTATTTAAGGGATAGAGAAGGTCTGCTGGTAGAGATCTATGATTACTGAAGTTAAAGTCGTTTTAAGATTTTATATTATTTTATTTCTTCTTCAATGAAATGGGTATGAATATTTCCTGATATGAAGTTTTTATTTGTTATGATCTTTTTGTAGAAAGGTATTGTAGTTTTTATCCCCTCTATATTGAATTCATTCAGCGCTCTTTGTGATTTTTTTATTGCTTCTTCTCTGGTACTATCCCAGACTATAAGCTTGGCTATCAGGGAATCATAGAACGGAGAGACTTCGCAATCCGGATGTATGAAAGTATCCACTCTCACTCCCGGTCCGCCCGGTAAGAAGAGATCCGTTATCCTCCCCGGACAAGGCTTGAATTCATTATCGGGGTCCTCTGCGTTGATCCTGAACTCTATACAATGACCGCGCGGCTTGTATTCAGTTCTCAGATCACTTATTTTCTGGCCTGCAGCTATTTTTATTTGTTCTTTAACGAGGTCGAGTCCTGTCACCATCTCAGTTACCGGGTGTTCTACCTGGATTCTGGTATTAATTTCTATAAAGTAAAAATTTCCATGCCCATCCACCAGAAATTCTATGGTTCCGAGATTTTTGTAATTTATCACCCTGGCTGCTTTTAATGCGAATTCCCTCATAAGTTTGATTGTCTTTGAAGGCATGTTTACTGCAGGCGCCTCCTCGATTAGCTTCTGGTGCCTTCTTTGAATGGAACATTCTCTTTCTCCCACACATACGATATTGCCATAATTGTCCGCAATTATCTGGAATTCAATGTGTCTTGGTTTGGGAATATATTTCTCTATATAAACTTCATTTTTCCCAAAAGAACTTTCCGATTCGGATTTTGCCATTGGAAAATGGGCAACCAGATCTTCCTTATTGTTGCAGATCCTCATACCCTTTCCGCCACCCCCAAATGATGCCTTTATGATTACAGGATAGCCAAGATTTTTGCACAGCTTCAAAGCTTTATTTATATTACCCACATCGCCTGATGATCCGGGAATGACCGGTATATTGTTTTTCTTCATGATATCTATAGCGTTGGATTTATTACCGGCAAGCGTGATCGCTTCAGTCGGAGGTCCTATGAAAATGAGTTCGTTTTGCAGGCAGACATTTACAAATTTAGGATTTTCCGCCAGAAATCCATAGCCGGGATGGATGGCGTCGCAGCCGGCTACTTTCGCAGCTGAAATTATATTATCCATATTAAGATAGCTTTTAGCGGGAGGAGGCGGACCAATGCATATGCTTTTATCCGAAAGTTTTGTATGAATGCAGTCCTTGTCAGCAGTCGAATATACAGAAACACTTTCGATATCCATTTCCCCGCAGGCCCTGATTATTCTTACCGCAATTTCTCCTCTGTTTGCTATAAGGATCCTTTTAAACATAAGACTACTTTTTATCTTTCTTTATGACCATTAAAACCTGGTCGAATTCTACTGCATTTTCATTGGAAACCAGAATGTCCATTATGCGACCTTCATGATCCGCATTTATCTTATTCATAAGTTTCATGGCTTCTATAATGCACAGAGTATCTCCCTTTTTGATCCTGTCGCCGACTTTTACAAACGGAGGGCTGTCCGGGGTAGGAGCCGCATAAAACGTTCCAACGATCGGGGATTTAACCTCTATTATATCTTCG
>CAZODG010000110.1:0-2653 GCA_964578525.1 uncultured Actinomycetota bacterium | reverse complement strand
ACTTTGCTGTTCTTTTCAGGCCTTCCTCGATTCCTATCCGGGGATTATATTGTAATTCCTGCCTGGCTTTGTCGATCTTAAAGGCTCTATTTTGCCTGTACCAGTCAACCCTGCGTCTGAATAAAGGAGGAGATTTTTTAAAAGGTTTATAAATAAATTCGAATATACATGCCGCCGCATATAAAGGTAAGAAAGGCAGTTGAATGAATTTTATCTTTATGCCCATAGACTCACCGATTTTTTTGACAAGTTCTTTGATGGAAAAATATTCCTCATCCGCAATAATATAGGCTTCGGCATTTGTTTTATTGCTTTCCCAGGCTGCATAGAAGCCGTCGCAGAGATTGTCTATATATACCGGATGGTAGAAAGCTTTTCCGTTTCCAAACATATAAAATTTTCCTTTTTTAGCAAAACGAAATAGATAAAAAAATCTTTCCGGATCACCCGGACCGTAGATTGCTGTTGGCCTTATGATAACGCTTTCGAGTCCTTTTTCTGCAAATTCCTTTATTACCTTCTCCCCCTCATATTTAGTAAACTGGTAATAATCTTCAGGTACTATTGGGGAATCTTCCGTGCCGGGAGGATTTTCGATATTTCCATGAATACCCTGGGTTGAACAATAAACGAATTTTTTTAATGGTTTTTTAAGTGATTCTTCACATAGAATTCTGGTTCCCTCTACATTTACATCCCAGTATGTTTTTTTGGAAGCATTTATTTGTCTGAAAGCTGCGGCAAGATGGAAAACGCCCTCCACATTTTCCAGAGATCTTTTAACTGTGTCACGGTCCGTAACAGACCCAAGGATGATGTTCGCTCCCTTTTTTAGAAGATAATCATAAAAGAGGCCTTTTTGGTTATCCAGAACTGTAATCTGGTATCCTTTGTCTATTAAATATTCCACCAGACGGCTGCCCGTAAAACCTGTTCCTCCGGTTACTAATAATCTCAATTTTCTTTCCTTTCCTTAAAATATTTAATGACGGTAATCAGCTCAAAATAAGAAAAAATTTTATAATAATATCAGAAATATGTCACAGAATCATTTCCGATATTTTATATCATTTGAAATTAATAGGAAAGGTCTTTAACTGCAAATAAAATAATTAATATCCTTCTTGCCGATGTATCAATTCCTCTAAACCCTTATTGAAATGAATTACAGGTTTATAATAAAGGTGCTTTATAATTTTTTTAATAGAAGCAAGACTATGCTTGATATCTCCGCTTCTTTCCTGAGTGTAAACGGGTTTTACCTCTTTTTTTAGTTGTTTTGAGAGCAGATCAATAATTTCATTTAAACTAATGTTTCGACCACTGGCAACATTATAAAAATTTCCATATATATTTTCATTCTCGGATAGAACGCAGAGGTAATTAGCATAGACTACGTTATCTATAAAGGTGAAATCTCTTGTCTGGTTTCCATCGCCGTAAATAACAGGAGATTCATCACTGGTTATTTTTTTCAAAAAAATCGGAATAACCGCTGAATAAATTGAATCCGGGTTCTGTCTTTTACCAAAAACGTTAAAGTAACGCAGGGAAACAGTCTTAAAACCATATAAACTGTAAAACAATCTACAATAATATTCAGCAGTTAATTTTGTAACTGCATAAATTGATTTTGGATTAGGAGGCATTGATTCAACCTTGGGAAGTTTTTTTGAGTCTCCATAAACAGATGATGATGATGCGTATATGAATTTCTTTACTTTATTTTTAAATGAGGCTTCAAGTAAATTTATAGTGCCTTCTATATTGCTGGAGTTTGCGTCAAGTGGTCTCTCTATGGATCTCTGTACCGAACCAAGAGCAGCCTGATGCAGAACGACATCAATATTTTCTGTACTTTTGAGACAGTCATTATAGTTTCTGATATCGCCATTTATAAATTTAAAATTGATATTTTTATTTTCTCTTGAAGCTTCTGATAGCGCATCATCGATATTTTTTTCAAATCCTGTGGATAGATTATCCAGCCCTCTTACAGATATACCTTTTTTTAAGAAGAATTCGATGAGATTTGAGCCGATAAATCCCGCACAGCCTGTTATCAGAATTTTTATATTTTTATCTATTGTTAATTGATCCAGATTCAATGCTAGATTCTCCAGTATCTATATCCAAGCTTTTCAATACTATCTTTATTGAAAATCCATTTTATATCAAATATAAACGGACTATCTCCAGCCATTTTTGATTTTAATTCCAAAAGGTCCATTTCCTTAAAGCAGTTGTGTGCAACACAGAATATAGCGGCGTCTATATTATTTACTTCTTCAAATTTAATAAGATCGATTCCGTAATATTTCTTAACCTCTTTTGCATTTACTATTGGATCGAAGATTCGGACATCGATGTTATGCTGTACCAGGTAATTATATATATCAATTACTCTGGAGTTTCTTGAATCGGCTACGTTCTCCTTGAAGGAAATCCCAAATAACACAACCTTAAAGTTTATAGGTTTATGAGAATTCTTTAGTAGTGCTTTTAGTATTTGTTCCCCGATAAAAAAACCCATATTATCATTTATTTTTCTACCGGCATTTATCATTTCAGGATAATAATTGATTTCCCTTGCTTTAAAGGATAAATAGTAAGGGTCGACTCCGATGCAATGTCCTCCCACGAGGCCAGGTGT
>CAZODG010000109.1:0-2720 GCA_964578525.1 uncultured Actinomycetota bacterium | reverse complement strand
CAACCAATCCGATATCGATACAGCACTTGCCATATTCACAGGGCAAAAAATTTTCGACGGGATATCATCTATGTCTGTATAATATTTTTCTATAAATCCCGATAAAATCTCGTTATCTTCCAAATGACCGGTATTATTTACAATAAAATTATTTATAATCGCAAGCATTCCGGATCTGTATGTAAATAAGCTTATTGCCGAATCATCAGCACTCCTGGCAATAGATATGAAATCCCACTTACTGCCGCCGGGAAAGAATATTTTTTGTTCCCTGTAAAGTTTATTTATGTCTTCTATCTTATTTTTAATTTCAGCCGCTTTTTCAAATTCTTTTTTCTTTGCATAATGATCCATTTTTACTTTCAGTTGGGAGGTTATGGTCCTGTCCTTGCCTTTCAGGAATAACATAACATAATCGATATTTTTGCCGTACTGCTCCGGAGATATATTGTCAATACATGGTGCCGGACATAGTTTGATATGATAATTAAGACAGGGCGTATTTATACCTTTCCCCGGTTTTGCCTTCTTACAGTCCCTTACCTGAAATATCTTTCTTAAATATTCAATAGTTTTCCTCACGGCTCTGGCATCCGTATAGGGCCCGAAATACCTGGCATCTTTCATGTTCCTGTCTCTGGTCAAAAAAACGCGTGGAAATTTCTCTCCTATCGTCACGGCAACAAAAGGATACGATTTATCATCCTTTAATTCTATATTGTACTTTGGTTTATTTTTTTTAATCAGGTTGCCCTCCAGAATAAGGGCCTCTGTTTCATTATCGGTGACAACATAATCGATAGATTTGATTTTTTTTGCAAAATCCGATGGTTTACCGTAAGGAAGGTTAACACGGTTATCCTGAAAATAACTCTTTACCCTGCTTGAAAGATTCTTTGCTTTGCCGATATAAATAATTTCATCATGATAATCTTTGAAAATATAAACTCCGGTTTTCCGGGGAAGGATCGTTAAAATTTCTTTTATTTTACTTTCTTGATTATTATCATCGATTATTTTTTTATTCACTGCAGATTCACCTGTAGAGCCGTTCCTTCACAAGATTTTTATTCATATACATTTTTAAAAACTGTCCTGTGTAAGAATCAATATTCTCCGATATTTCTTCGGGAGTTCCGAGTGCAATTATTTTTCCGCCCTTATCTCCCCCCTCCGGTCCAAGGTCTATAATGTAATCGGCGTTTTTTATTACTTCCATATTATGCTCTATGACAAGCACGGTATTTCCTGCATCTACCAATTTCTTCAATATCGCAAGTAATTTATTTATATCATCAAAGTGAAGTCCCGTAGTGGGCTCATCAAGCAAATATAATGTACTTCCGGTACTTTTTTTTGAAAGTTCCGTAGACAGTTTGACTCGCTGCGCCTCTCCGCCTGATAACGTAGTAGAAGACTGTCCTAACTTGATATAACCAAGACCCACATCATTAATAAGTTTCAGTTTTCTATTGATTCTCGGAATATTTTCAAAAAAGATCATCGCTTCTTCTACGGTCATATTCAAAACATCGTCTATATTTTTCCCTTTATATATCACTTCAAGAGTCTCGCGGTTAAATCTCTTTCCTTTACAAACTTCACAAGGAACATAAATATCGGGCAGAAAATGCATCTCTATTTTTATAAGTCCGTCCCCATTGCAGAATTCACACCTTCCCCCTTTTACATTAAAACTAAATCTTCCCGGTTTATATCCTTTGATCCTGGATTCATGTGTTTTTGAAAATAACTCTCTTATATAAGTAAAAACACCCGTATAAGTGGCCGGATTCGATCGCGGTGTTCTTCCTATAGGAGACTGATCTATAACTATAACTTTATCCAGATTATTATAATTTAATATTCCATCATGTTTTCCCGAATTATAATTTGTCCTCATAAGTAGATTAGAAAGTGATGGGTACAATATCTCATTTACAAGTGTACTTTTACCTGATCCTGAAACTCCCGTTACGGCAATAAGCTTACCCAGATCTATCCGAACGTCAATATTCTTAAGATTATGTTCTCTGGCACCTTTAATAGTAATAAAATTTCCGTTTCCTTTTCTCCGCTCCCCTGGAACAGCTATCGATTTTTCCCCTGATAGATATTTTCCGGTTATGGATTTCTCGCATGTGTAAATATCTTCCAGATTTCCGCTGAATACGATTTCCCCTCCATGTATTCCCGCACCGGGCCCGATATCGACTAAAAAATCCGAACTCCTCATGGTTTCTTCATCATGTTCTATTACTATTATTGTGTTTCCAAGGTCTCTCAATCGTTTCAATGCGTTTATCAATTTCTTGTTATCTCTTTGATGGAGACCGATGCTCGGTTCATCAAGTATATAAAGGACCCCCACAAGCCCCGATCCTATTTGCGTGGCCAACCTTATCCTCTGAGATTCACCACCGGATAATGTGCTGGATTTTCTGTCAAGGGTCAGATACCCCAGCCCTACGTCTTTTAAAAAATTCAACCTCTCTATTATTTCTTTTATCAGTCTCTCCCCGATCATTTTTTCTCTATCAGACAGCTTAAGTGATTTTAACCATCCCATACCTTCCTCAACAGTTTTTTCACAGAAATCCGAAATGGAAATCATGCCTATTTTCACTGAAAGGCTTTCCGGCCGGAGTCTCTTACCATTGCATCCTCTACATGGTTTGCTGCTTATCAATTTTTCTATTTTGATCCTCTGGCTTTCGGAT
>CAZODG010000108.1:0-2769 GCA_964578525.1 uncultured Actinomycetota bacterium | reverse complement strand
AAATTTTTAAGAATTATTATCAGAATCAAAGGGACCTTACCGGAGGTTTAGTGCTTTCGAATTTATAATATTGGGAAAGTAAGTATATTATTTACCTTGCACCGGAATCTTTTTCCCCCGCCGTCTGAAAGACGAAAGAATCTTTTTTATGAAAAAAGAAAGAAAGAAAATTATCGCCAGAAGTATGATTATGGTTGCACCTGATGCCAGATTCAATAAATAAGAAATCCACAGCCCCGCTATGGTCAATATGATTCCAACAATAATCGAGCTTATTATCAATTTTTTCATATTATAAGTAAATTGTCTGCATATTGATGACGGTATTGTAAGCAGTGCAATGACCAGAATAATGCCAACAATCCTTATAAGTATAACTACACTTAAAGCGACCATACACAGGAGTGCAAGGTATATAAGCCTATTGGGGATGCCTATTACTGTCGAAAATTCTTCATCGAAAGATACTGCATAGAATTCCTTAAAAAATAGAACAATGATCACAACGATTATAGAATTCAGTATAAGCATAATATACAGATCCGATACGGGGATAGTCAGGATATTTCCAAACAAATAACTGAAGAGATCCGGCGCATAGCCTGGAGTCAAATTGATAAATATGATACCCGTCGCCATCCCGGCTGCCCAGATAATCCCTATGGCCGCATCTTCACTTAATTTACTTCTTTTACTTATAAGACCTATTGCAATTGCAGACAGTAAGCTGAAAGGTACTGCAGCAACAATTGGATTTATCCCCAGAAAGTAACCCAGTCCGATACCGCCGAAAGCTGCATGTGAAATGCCTCCACTTATAAATACCAGCTTTTTAACGACTACGTAAGTTCCAACAATACCACATGTTATATTAACCAGTACTGCAGCTATTATAGCATTCCGTATAAATTCATATTGAAAGATTTCCATTACTTTTTATGCCTTCCCAGTACCCTGTGAGGAATCCCATGAGCCAGTATTTCCACCGGACAGCTGTAGGCTTCTTCAAGTTTGCCCAGGCTGCCTTCCTTTGGACCATGATAAAAAAGTCTCCGGTTAAGGCAGAGGACACTGTCTATATAAACAGAAATTGCACCTATATCATGGGTTATAAATACAACCGCCATCTTCTTATTCAATTCAAGAAATAATTCATAAATAGATTTTTGTGTTTCCGGATCCACACTTGCCATAGGCTCATCAAGCAAAAGAAGTTTCGGTTCCCTGGCAATGGCCCTGGCGATCAGGATCCTCTGTAATTGACCGGCAGACAGCATGCTTATGTGCCTGTTTTTATATTCAAGCATTCCTACGGTTTCAAGAGCATTAAGTACGGATTCCACATCATTTTCCGAGTATTTTTTTATTGGTCCCCTGTATCTACCCATAATAACCACATCAAATACATTGATTGGAAAATTTAAGTCAAAAAAGATATTTTGCGGTAAATAACCAATTGATTTTCTGCCATCTTCGGGACCTTTGCCAAAGACCCTGACAGTTCCCGAATCCGGTTTTAATAGTCCCAGCATAATCTTGAGCAGTGTAGTCTTCCCCCCTCCGTTTGGACCTATTATGGCTATGAAATCATTTCTTTTTATCGAAAAGCTTACATCTTCAAGAACAGGTATCTCACCGTAATAAAAGTATATATTTTTCAGATCAACCACTATATCATTTTTCATCTTAGTCAGTTCCTAATATAATTAAATCTCATTCCATCGATCCTGCAAAGGCCCTGGCAGCCTCTTTTATATTTTCTACATAATTTTTCTTTAACGAACTTACAAGTACAATGGATCCTCCTATTTCTCCGGCCACAGCTTCGGCGCTTTTGGTGCTGAACTCCGGAGAAGCAAAAATAACTTTAATATTGTACTGCTTTGCTTTATCTATCAAGGCTTTTATACCTTCAGCGGTAGGTTCCTTGCCCTCCTCCTCAATAGCTATCTGTTTGATGCCGTAATCCAGTGCAAAATAGGTCCATGTCGGATGATACACTATTATGATTTTATTTTCTTTTCCCATAAACATACGGCTGATTTCTTCATCCAGCTCTTCGAGTTCAACCAGATAATTATCCAGATTCAATTTATAATATTTCTGATTTTCAGGATCTACCTTGACCAGTCCGTCATAAATATTTTCTGACATTATTTTTGCATTTGACGGAGATAACCAGATATGGGGATCGATTCCTTCGGGCCTATTTGCATCTCTGTTGTTCTTATCATATTCATTATATTCCACAGGTTCGCCATTTTCATAATCTACAGCAATAAACTTTACACCTCTGGAGCAATCCACCACCAGCATTTTTTCATTTATATTGGTTATCTTGTCCATCCATGCCAGCTCGAACTCGATCCCGTAACCGGTCCCGGCAGAACCAACTCTGGCATATATTTGAGCTTTGCTTACTTCTTCCAGCTGAACAGGAGAAGGTTCATAAGTATGAGGATTAGCTCCCAGAGGAACCATTACCGTGACGATTACTTTATCGCCACCGACTTTTTCTACAAATTCAGCCTGCGGCGGTATACTTACAATAACTCCGATTTTATCATCATTGATATCCGTGTCGATAGTCCTGACGCAACCTGAAAAGCTTAAAATCAAAAAAAATGATATTACTATAGAAATAACCTTTATAAATGTATGTCTCATTTATTTTAGTTCATTTTTTCCCGGGACATAACGAATCTCTCTACTAACATCGGATTAAATTGAGTTCCTGAACATCTTCTGAGTTCTTCTTTTGCTTCTTTT
>CAZODG010000107.1:0-2904 GCA_964578525.1 uncultured Actinomycetota bacterium | reverse complement strand
TATTCCCTGGCTTTTGCCATCAGCTGGAGTTCTTTTTTTGCACCTTCTGCTCCTGTTTCTTTGAATCCTGCAGAAATAATAATGGCCCATTTAACTTTTTTCCTGGAACATTCTTCCAGAGCCTGGAGCACATACTGTACAGGAATAACTATTATAGCCAGATCTACATCTCCGGGAACATTTAAAATGGAAGGATAGCATTTAATGCAGTGAATTTCATCAGCCTTAGGATTTATGGCAAATAGTTTACCTTTGAATCCTGAGCTTATAATATTATCGAGGATTGCGTGGCCTACTTTTTCTTCATCTCTGGCAGCTCCTATTATTGCAACAGAATCTGGACAAAAAAAATTTCGCAAACTCAAAATATACCTCCAATTACAGTTTCCTATATCTTATTTCTCTTTGCCTGCTTTTTCCGGTTCTTTCTTTTCTTTCTTTTCTTTCTTTTCTTTCTTTTTGCCCTTGTCTTCAAATATGATTATCTCATGTTCGGCATAATACCCGCAATTTGCACAGACTCTATGTGATATCTTTTTGCTATGGCATCTCGGGCATTCGACGACATTTACCGGTTTTAATCGATCATGGGTCCTACGCTTATCTCGTTTGGATTTGGACGTTTTTCTTTTTGGAAGCGCCACTGCTATAACCTCCTGAATATCTTGTTACAAACTTGTTATGAGCAAACACAAATACATAAATATATCATAAAAAATTATTTATTCAATAATATTATTTTTCGCCTGTTCCCATCGTACCAGTGAATTGTTCTCTTCCTTTTTCAATAGCGGTCAACAATTTATGTAAAATTGCTTCAAGATTCGCCAGCTTTTCATCGGCATAGTCTTCGGCTTCCAGCCTGATTGTTCTGGCTCTGGCTTCCACTGCGGACATTAATTCCTCCGATTTTTTACTGGCACTCTTAAGTATTTCGGTTTCACTAACCAGGATCTCTGCTTTTTCTTTCGTTTCCTTTATTATTCTTTCAGAGTATCTTTTTGCCTCTTCTATCATATTTTCTCTTTCCTTTACAATCCATCTGGATTGCTTGAATTCCTCCGGCAGTATGTTTCGCAGTTCATCCAGCAGATCATATATTTCGTTCTCATGTACAATAATATTGGATGAAAACGGAATTCTCTTGCTCTTGTCCAGAAGCTCTTCAATCCGATCCACAATTTCGAATGCATTCATACTATTCTCCCTATTTTTTACTTAGAATTTTTATTTAAAACTTTCGACTATATCCTCTTCTATTTCTTTAGGAACCAATCCTTTTATACAGCCTCTGAACCTTGCTACTTCCTTTACGGCACTTGAACTCAGGTATGCAAATCTGGGATTAGTGACCATAAACATTGTTTCTACTTCAGGATTTAACTTTTTATTTATCTGCGCCATTTGAAATTCATATTCAAAATCCGAAATGGCCCTGAGTCCTTTCACTATGACCGTGGCTTTTACTTTTTTTGCCAGATCCACAAGCAGCCCTTCAAACACAATCACTTCTATATTGCCCAGATTTTTCAGTGCCCTCTTTGCAAAATCAACCCTCTTCTCTGGAGTATAAAACGGTTTTTTCCTGGTATCTTTAGATATGGCCACTACTACTTTGCTAAAAATTTTTGAACACCTTTCGATTATATCCTTATGTCCCTCTGTCAACGGATCATAGGTTCCAGGGCACAGTGCTATTTTTTCCATATCGGATCCTGTCTCTTAATTTTGATAAGGGGATAGGTAAACCACTTTTTTATCTCCAAAATGTGATTGCTTGATGTTTCTCAAATTTTCCGTTTCTTTTTCGATATCTTTCTTGAAAAAATATTCATAAACTATCAGAGTATCAGCCCGCGTAATCTTTTTTTCCGACAAGATGTCAAATATTTCCTTCATTATACCACTTTCAATTTTGTATGGCGGGTCTATAAAAATTATATCCCACCCGGGGCCTGTATAAGACCGCAAATAATCAGCAGCTCCGCTTCTGATTATTTTATATTTTTCATCCTCGATTTTTAAGCAGTTGACATTATAGCTTATAAGCTTGATTGATTCAAAACTATTATCAATAAAATACACAAAGCTGCAGTTTCTGCTTAAGGATTCGATTCCAAGTGAACCTGTTCCGGCGAACAGATCCAGTACATTTGCCTCTTCTATTCTGCTTCCGATAACATTAAAGATGCTTTCTTTTACGTTGTCTAAAGTAGGTCTGATTTTATAATCAGATGGAGGTTTTAACTTTCTGCTCTTGTATTTACCAGAAATAACTCTAATAGCTCATCACCATATAAAAAATTATTCTATTGAAAATATATAAGGATATAAGGGCTGCTCACCTTTATGTACTTCTATGTCTAACCTGGGAAAAAAATTTTTAATCTTTTTTTTAATATTCTCAATATCTTCCGGTTTATTATCCTTACCGGTATAAAAAGTAATGACTTCCTCGGTGGAATCTGAAATATCTCTTATAAGGTCAACAGTTGCATCAACGACGTTATCTGATATTATTCTGACTTTACCGTTCGAAAGGCCTATATATTCGCCCCTTTTTATCTCTCCAACCATGAGATTTGCATCTCTTACTGCCTGTGTTACCTCTCCGTCTTTGGTTCTTTTGGCAGCTTCCTCCATATTGGATATATTTTCTTCCATACCTACGTAAGGATTATACCGGAGTATTGCCGATATCCCTGCCGGTATGCTTCTTGTGGGTATCACATAAATACTTTTCTTCCTTACAATTTTTTTCGCCTGATTTGCGGTTAGTATAATGTTTTTATTATTTGGAAATATAATGACTTCGGAAGCTTCGGTACTATTTATGGCCTTTACTATATCGTAGGTCGATGGATTCATACTTTGTCCGCCGCTTATGATAATATCCACGCCGAT
>CAZODG010000106.1:0-3043 GCA_964578525.1 uncultured Actinomycetota bacterium | reverse complement strand
TGGTATGATGCTGCAGGTTGCTTTTGGTCTAAAACTTGGATGGCTGCCTATGTCCGGGATGGGAGACGGAAGCTTAAGATATTATATATTACCTGCAATAACACTGGCTTCGGTTTCTACTGCATTTGTTGCTAGAATGACACGGAGTACAATGCTTGAAGTACTATCCAATGATTATATTACGACTGCTTATGCAAAGGGGCTTTCACGCAATATGGTCATAGGAAAACATGCTTTAAAAAATGCTTTGATTCCGGTAGTAACATTGATAGGAGTTGATCTGGGCAGCTTGATGGGCGGTGCCATTCTTACCGAGACAGTCTTTAACTGGCCCGGTGTCGGGAGAACGATTTATCTGGCGATCCTTCAGCGGGATGCACCCGTAGTAATCGGCGGAACTATAATTCTGGTCATAATCTTTGTAGCCATGAATTTGATAGTAGATATCGTATATGCATTACTGGATCCAAGAATCAGATATGAGAAAAAGGAAATACAAATTTAAATGGCGACTATAAAAGAATTAGAAGCATTAGAAGAAATAGAAACCGGGAAAAAATATTCAAGGACGTCTCTTTATAAAGATGCATGGAAACGGCTGCGAAAAAATAAGCTTGCCATGCTGGGACTCTCGATAGTCATATTACTAATATTGATAGCTATATTTGCTTCTTTGATCTCTCCCTATAATCCAATTGAAAGAATAAAGGAAGATTCTTCACTTGGTCCCAGTATTAACTATTTTTTTGGAACAGATCTACTGGGCAGAGATATCTTTAGCAGAGTCATTTATGGGAGCAGGATTTCCATAGAAGTAGGAGTTATTGCCGTAGGTATATCAGTGGTAATAGGTCTTTTCTTTGGAGCTCTCTCAGGCTATTTTGGTGGTTTATCAGATGCAGTGATCATGAGAGTAGCAGACATTTTCTTTGCATTTCCGTATATTCTGGGGGCGATAGCGATAATGACGATTTTAGGTCCGGGAATAGTAAATATATTTATTGCAATCGGGATTCTGGGATGGGCCTCTATCGCAAGAATTTTCAGGAGTTCTATCCTGACAATTAAAAATAAGGAATATATCGAAGCTGCAAGAGCAATGGGTGCAAGCAATAAAAGAATTATAATGAAACATATTTTTCCTAATTCTTTTGCTCCAATAATTGTTTATGCGACAATGAATGTAGGAACCGCGATAATAGTAGAAGCCGCATTAAGCTTCCTTGGAATAGGAGTTCAACCTCCGACACCTGCATGGGGTAAAATGCTTGCAGATTCTATGTCTTACATTGATACAGCCCCCTGGATGATGTTTTTCCCTGGATTAGCTATATTAATAACAGTTTTAGGATTTGTCTTACTTGGTGATGGATTAAGAGATGCGTTTGATCCTAAATTAAAGTAGTTTATTAATAGATAATTAATTTGAAATTATAGATTTTTATTAAATTATTTTTACAATATGACAGAAACAGAAAACAATAAAATTTTAGAAGTCAAAAATTTAAGCACATATTTTTATACTGATGACGGAGTGGTTAAAGCAGTAGATGGTGTCAGTTTCGATCTTAAAAAAGGCGAAACTCTCGGTATCGTAGGCGAAACCGGATGCGGTAAAAGTGTAACCGCTCTTTCGATACTGAGGTTGATTCCACAGCCGCTGGGAAGAATAGTCGGTGGTGAAATAATTTTTGAAGGCAGGGATTTGTTAAAACTAGGAGAAAAAGATCTTCAGAATCTCAGAGGTAATAAGATCTCAATGATTTTCCAGGATCCAATGACTTCTTTAAATCCTGTTTATACAGTTGGTAATCAGGTTATGGAATCCCTGATTGTCCATAGAAAATTAAAAAAAGAAGAGGCCAGAAGGGAAGGTTTAAAACTTCTTGAAATAGTGGGAATACCTGAATTCAAAAGAAGGTTCAATAGCTATCCACATGAGTTCAGCGGAGGCATGAGGCAGAGAGTCATGATTGCAATGGCAATTGCAAATAGCCCCAGTATTCTTATAGCGGACGAACCAACGACTGCACTTGATGTAACTGTTCAGGCTCAAATATTGGAATTAATGGATGAGCTTAAGCATAAAACAAATTCTTCAATAATAATAATAACACATGATCTTGGTGTGGTTGCAAAATATGCAGATAGAGTAATGGTAATGTATGCAGGTAAACCTGTTGAATTTTCAAATATCGATAATATATTTTATAAACCGATGCACCCATATACAATTGGACTGATGAAATCAGTGACAAGGCTGGATGAGGAAAAAAGAGGGAACTTGAAACCAATCGAAGGTTTGCCTCCCAGTTTGATAGATTTGCCAAAATGCTGCATTTTCAGCGCAAGATGCAAATATATACGTGATGAGTGTAAAAGAGAATACCCACCCCTGGTAGAAATAGAAAAAGATCATTTTGTGTCATGCTACAGAGCGAAGGAATTCATGGAAGGAATAATTGAAAGATTTGATAATTAAATATGGAAAATAATAAATTACTGGAAGTCAAAAATTTAAAAAAATACTTTAATTTAAGAAGCGGATTTTTGTTTCAAAAATTTACGGGTTCCGTAAAAGCTGTAGATGGCATAAGTTTTTTTATAAGAAGAGGCGAGACTTTTGGACTTGTAGGTGAAACAGGTTGCGGTAAGACTACTGTGGCAAAGGTAATATTAAGGCTTATACCGCAGACCAGCGGGGAAGCGATATACAACGGAGTGAATTTATTCAAATTAAATAGCAGAGAAATGTTTAAAATAAGAAGAGAAATCCAGGTGATTTTTCAGGACCCTTATGCATCGCTTTCTCCCAGGATGACAGTTGGCGATATTATAAATGAACCGTTTGAAATCCATAAAATAGGTGATAAAAGAAAAAGGATAAAAAAAGTAAAAGAATTATTAAAGGTGGTCGGGCTTAATCCTGAACATATACATAGATATCCGCATGAATTCAGCGGCGGGCAGAGGCAGAGAGTCGGAGTGGCAAGGGCGCTGGCTTTGACTCCAAAGTTACTTTTATGTGATGAACCTGTATCAG
>CAZODG010000105.1:0-3206 GCA_964578525.1 uncultured Actinomycetota bacterium | reverse complement strand
CTTTAAATATTTTATTGTTTCAAAGATCATACTCAAGTTGTTCTCCAGAGATGTCTCTATCACCTTTTCGACATGAAGAGCCGATGATTTGCCTACAATGCATACGCTATCCACACCGGACTGGACCAGCTGCTTTACGTTCTCATCCTCTTCTACTTTTGAATTCTTATATCTCGTCATCCCAAATGCAATTATTTTTGAATAATCGAATTTTCTCCCTTTAAGCTTCTCGAATAATTCCATTTCTTTTGGATTGGAAGCAGGGAATCCGACTTCTATATAATCAATTCCGATATCATCGAATCTTTCGATAAGCTGCAGCTTATCGCTTACCGAAAATGATATATCTGCTCTCTGAGCGCCGTCTCTAAGAGTAGTATCAAATATATATACTTTATCTTTCACTTGATTGTCCATTTCATTTATTAATATGTCATATTTTTAAAATTGATTATTTATTTAAATCTTCTTTGACAAAATTTATATATCCTCCGCTTTTTATTATACTCTGTATGAATTCAGGTAACGGATTTATATCAAAAACTTTATCTCTCGTGATATCTTTGATTCTGCCGCTGCTGAAATCTACCTCCAGCTCGTCTCCATCCTGGATGAAATCAGCTGCTTCCCTGCTTGAAATGACCGGAAGTCCTATGTTTATCGAATTTCTAAAAAAGATTCTCGAGAACGACACTGCGATTATAGCTTTTACACCGCTTGTTTTTATAGAAAGAGGTGCATGTTCCCTTGAGGAACCGCAGCCAAAGTTATTGCCGGCAATTATGATTTTTCTTTCTTTTACTTTCTCCTTAAAATCGCTGTCTAGGCCTTCGAAACAATGTGATGCCAGTTCTCTGTCATCAGAAGTATTTAAGTATCTTGCAGGTATTATCACATCAGTATCGACATTATCCCCGTATTTTATGGCTCTTTCTCTTATAATCATTATATGACCTCCTCAGGTGTGGCAATTTTTCCGACTATTGCAGAAGCTGCAGCTACGGCCGGACCGCTTAAGTAAACCTCGCTTTTAGGATGACCCATCCTTCCCACAAAATTCCTGTTGGTTGTTGATACGGCCCTTTCACCTTCAGCGAGTACTCCCATATATCCGCCCAGGCAGGGCCCGCAGGTTGGAGTACTTACCACACAGCCCGAATTTATAAAAGTCTCGATATAGCCTTTTTTTAATGCTTCAAGGTATATGTTTTGAGTAGCAGGAATTATTATGACCCTTATGTTTTTGTCGACTTTTTTGCCTTCTAAAATCTCTGCAGAAATTTTTAAATCTTCCATCCTGCCATTCGTGCAGGAACCAATGACTACCTGATCTATATTTATATCTTTCAAATCCTCCGCATTTTTTGCATTCGAAGGAAGATGAGGTGCCGCTACCTGTAGTTTTATATCAGAACAATCTATGTTATAAATCTTTTCATATTCCACATCCGGGTCGCTTCTGAATACTTTATAATTTCCGTCGGATCTTGATTTCAGAAACTCCCTGGTTGCCTCATCGACTTCGAATATTCCAAACTTCCCGCCCGCTTCTATCGCCATATTGGACATAGTAAACCGGGAATCCATTGACAGTTTGCTTAGTGCGGACCCGCTGAATTCCATAGATTTATAAAGTGCGCCTTCCACTCCGATGAGACCAATAGTATGAAGTATAAGATCCTTTCCTGTTATCCATTTCTTTAAGTTTCCACTGTATATGAATTTTATTGTTCGTGGTACCATGAACCAGAGTTTTCCCGTAGCCATTGCAACAGCTGCATCGGTACTCCCAACACCAGTCGAAGCTGCTCCCAGTGCTCCGTAAGTACATGTATGGGAGTCTGCCCCCACTATGAGATTACCGGGGAGCACCAATCCAAGTTCGGGAAGCAGAGCATGTTCTATACCCATTTTCCCGATTTCAAAATAATTTTTAATCTCCTGTTCCCTTGCGAATTCTCTCATAAACTTACACTGCTGTGCCGATTTTATATCTTTGTTGGGAGCAAAATGATCCGGCACTACAACAATTTTATCTCTGTCAAAAACTCTTCCCGTCCCAATTTTATTAAACTCGTCTATTGCGATCGGAAGTGTGATATCGTTACCGAGAACTATATCCACATCTGCATTTATGATCTCCCCTTCCGATACATATTCCCTGCCGCAGTGATAGGCAAGTATTTTTTGAGCAATTGTTTGAGGTTTCCTTTTATCGTTCAACTTTAAAGATCCTTTTCACCTTTTTATATATTAATCAAAGAGTTATCAGTATATTTTATTAATCAATACTTTCTATGATTCTATTCATCGCATCGATGTAAGCCTTGATGCTTGCCTCTACGATATCTGTGCTTATGCCGCTTCCCATCATTTCTGTTCCATCCGTACTTACCACTACACTTACAGAACCCAGCGCGTCCTTGCCTCCCGATACTGCTTCTATTTTATATTCCATCAGTTTTACGTTTATTTTCGTTATTTTGTCTATAGCTTTAAAAGAAGCATCTACCGGACCATCTCCTTCCGAGGAACCTTCATTGATTTTACCGGCTACTTCTATACCTACTCTGGACGATGCACGTATATCCGAACCGCTTCTTACCTCATAATATTTAAGCAGGAAATGTTCCGAAACTTCCCGCATTTCATTTTCTGCTATTGCCCGGACGTCCTGATCATTTATAGCTCCTTTTTTCTCTGCAAGGTCCTTAAATCTATCAAAAGCTTTCTCAAGGTCATTCTCATCAAGCCGGATACCGAGATCAGTAAGCCTCTCCGCAAATGCATGTCTGCCTGAATGTTTTCCAAGTACCAATTTCGACGATTTTAACCCAATATCTTCTGGCTTTATAATTTCATAAGTCGATCGGTCCTTAAGCATTCCATCCTGATGTATTCCGGCTTCATGGCTGAATGCATTTTTTCCGATTATCGCCTTATTTGGTGCGACAGCATAACCGGTGAGTGATTTTACAATACTGCTCGTTCTTATGATTTCGCCAATATTAATATCCGTGTATACTTTTAAATCTTTTTTTCTGGTGTCTATGATCATAGCAATCTCTTCCAGCGAGGCGTTACCGGCTCTTTCACCGATGCCGTTGACGGTACATTCGATTTGTCTTACCCCGTGTTCTATGGCTATAAGTGAATTTGCAACAGCAAGACCCAGATCATTATGGCAGTGAACACTTAATACCACG
>CAZODG010000104.1:0-3389 GCA_964578525.1 uncultured Actinomycetota bacterium | reverse complement strand
CTGGCGTCTCCCACAACATAATTAGCTCTGGCACTCAATCCATATTCCTCTGCATTTTTTTCAGCCAGTTTAATCATACTGGCACTGATTTCAACACCTTTTAACTGGGTACCTTCGGTTTTCTTTAACCACTCAAGTCCAAGATAGCCGGGACCCGGGCCAATTTCAAGTGATAGACCTTTATTTATGCCGGTTGCAATAATTAGATTTGTCTCCAACCAGCCCCTATCTCTCATTCCCTTTAAGAAACTGTCATATATTTCAACCTCCAGCTCATCCTGTATTCCACTATCAGTTTCTATAATTCTTTCTTTAACCATTTTCTTTCCCTTTCTTTAAATCACCTATTCCTGCTAAAATTTTAATAGCTATGCTTTTTATAATGTCCGCTTTTACAATAGCGATACCTTTATCTTCATCTCCAAGAACAAGTAAGCTATCTCCTGTATTAATATTAAATTTCTCTCTTGCTTCTTTTGGAATAACAATTTGACCTTTTTCGCCAACTTTTACAATTCCGTACATATACTTACCTTTTTTTATTTCCATATTATCCTAATTTTCTAAATAGTTATACTTTTCATACTTATTATACTAATTAGTAAAGTTATGTCAAAAAATATATTACTCTACATTTTTAAAACTTTTATATTAAGATAATAAGCCGAGATAATAATTAATGAAAATAGGAATTGTTATAAGTACAAATGAAGCAGAATCTATTCTAACATTCGGTTAAGATGAAGCCTAAGACTATTATACTTAATATGATTCTTCTTATAATATTTCGCGCAGGATTATTCTACATACTAACTTTGGGAAGTCTGTTCGAAAGGAGGCCCTTTGTCATATGCATCATTATTATAACCTGCTTTTTCCCAGTAACCTCTAAAATCTTCGTTGGATGACAACTCAATACGGGTAACCCATTTTGCCCATTTATAACCGAATTTTTCTTTTGCCACTACCTGGAAAGGAAAACCCCTGTCATTGGGCAGGGTGATATCATTTAATTTAAAAGCAAGCAGGATATTATTGTCCCGTATATAATCAAGCTTAAGAGAAGTATAACCTTCATTAGGGACATCTACAGTATAAAAAATAGCGACTTTTGCTTCAGGCTGGACCCCTGCATCCTCAAAAACCGAATTTAACTGCGGACCGGTCCATTTAGCGATAAAACTCCAGCCTTCGACACAATTGAGATCCATCAGCCATGATTCCTGGGGATACTCCAATAACTCATCATAGGTAAGAGTCAAAGGGTTATCCACCAGTCCATCAACTGTCAGAGTGTATGTATCCCTGTCCAGAATCTTCGTCCCGGATAGAGCATTATTGAGCTGATCCTTGATTGGTGTGAGTCTCGTTCCCTGGAATTCCGTAGCTTCAACTTCCCCGTCAGATGGGATTTCTTCAGCTTCAGCTTCTTTACTGCATCCGGATATTAAAAAGACTACCAGTGCGGCAATTATAAGTAACAATATCCATAGTATTTTTGATTTTTTCATTATATCCTCCCAAACATTAAAATTTATAAATCCACAAAGGATAAATCTTGTAATCTTGTCGAACTTTTACACGAATATTTTACCACAATTGAAATCAAAAATTCATCTTTACCAAAGAAAGTAATTTTTAATCTCTCTGTATTGTAATAAAAAAATATAGGGTTATAATAAATGAGATTTACGGTACTTTATTACAAATATCACGAGGTTGTATCTTGGATAAAACACCCGGTCAACGGCAAAATTTATTAATCAGTTTACCTTTTTTAAAAAATGGAGGTAAACAAAAAAGCACCTGTATTCTTGTTTTAACTGATTTCCTGGCGTAGCTTTTTAACCTCCATTTTGATAAAAGTTTAGAATGGAGGTTTCAATGGACAGGATATCATATTTCTCATCTATCGATCCTAAAGTCCCAGTTTCTAACCTTCATAAAAAAATATTTTTAAAAAAAGATGCAGCATTGCATTTATTTTTCATATGGAGAGGAGGAATCCAAAATGTTAAGCTATGAAGAATATGACCTTGTTGAAAAAATCAACGAGTTTATCGAAAAAAAAGATTGGAAAGAAATAATAAAGAAACTTACGGATCTTCCCTCTTCAGATATCGCTTACATATTAGAAAACTCCAGTGAAGAAATGGAACTGCTGCTTTTCCGTCTTCTCCCACGGGAAAAGGCAGCAAAAGTCTTCTCCGAACTTGAAGTGGATGAGCAGGAATCGATTTTGCGAAATATTGGAAACGAGAAGGTAAAGCAAATAATCCTTGAACTTCCTCCGGATGACAGAACCGAGATTTTCGGAGATCTTCCGGGAAATGTCACCCAGAAGCTTCTAAATATTCTTCCGCCGGTTGAACGGAAAGAAGCCCTGACGCTCCTCTGTTATTCAGTGGACAGCGTTGGAAGGATAATGACTCCGGAATATATAGCCGTCAGACCAGCCTGGACCATAGAAAAAGCTCTGGGTCACATAAGAGAACTGGGTAAAGATGCCGAAACCGTAGATATGATCTATGTCGTTGATGACAAATGGCATCTCGTGGATAGCCTGCCCATCAGGAAATTTATCCTGGGAAATCCCGGAGAAAACGTGGAATCCATTATGGATTATAAATTTATTTCCATATCCGCAGATAAGGACCAGGAAGAAGCAGCAAAAAAAATGAAAAAATACAATCTTGTGGCTCTACCGGTGGTGGATAAAGAGGAAGTATTGATAGGTATAGTAACAATCGATGACGTCCTGGATGTATTGGAAGAAGAAACCACAGAAGACTTCCACAAGGGCGCCGCAGTTTCACCGGTCGGTATAAATTATACAACGGCATCACCATGGATGCTCTACGCAAAAAGAGTTGTATGGCTGGCAATACTTCTCGTTACCGGATTCATTTCTTCTACGATAGTTGCACGTTTCCAGCTCACTCTCGAATCGGTTATCGCTCTTGCTTTCTTTATACCGGTCCTGATAGATACCGGAGGCAATACTTCGACACAATCGGCAACTCTTATTATCCGTGCAATATCAACCGGCGACCTCACTCTGCGAAAATGGTTTTCCGTTGTAAAAAAGGAATTACTGGTAGGTCTTCTTCTTGGTTTATCGGTTGGAGCTATCTTTTTCCTTAGAGGCGTCATTTTCAAGGATGGTATTCCGCTGGCATTGACCCTTGGACTTTCCACCCTTAGTATAATAATAATAGCCAATCTTTTAGGTGCAATACTTCCGATAATCCTTACAAGAGTAAGATTGGATCCGGCAATAATAAGCAGTCCCCTTCTAACTACGATAATCGATGCACTGGGACTTTTGATTTATTTTTACATTGCGAGACTTATTTTCAAACTGTGAAATCGGCCTTTATTCTGGTCCC
>CAZODG010000103.1:0-3396 GCA_964578525.1 uncultured Actinomycetota bacterium | reverse complement strand
CGGAAATTCGATAATAACTTATTTTTATGAGAAGCAAAAGGACAGAGAGATAAACGGCAATGGGATCTCTAATGGTCTTAAGGAGCATTTTCGTTATCCGGCCAAGAAGCCGCAGAGCAAGGAGTCTGCAATTCTTATGCTTGCTGATTCATGTGAAGCTGCAGTGAGATCTATTAGCAGAGTGACTCCTAAAAAAATAAAACAAATGGTAAGCGACATATTTGAAGATAAAATAAAGGATGGGCAGCTTAACGAGACCAATATAACTTTAAAAGAAATAAATACTGTCAGGGATACTCTGGTTGACGGGCTGATATCCATTTATCATTCAAGACTTTCATATGACGAACCCAACCTGAAGACCAGAGAGGATCTGGAAGCAAAATTGGAGGAAAAGTGGAAGTCGCATTGATCGATAATCAGGACAAGGTTAAATTGGATCCGGATCTAATAAGAGAAGTTGCCGCATATATTTCAGATAAGTTCGACAGAGACTCTAAAAGCCAGCTCAATATTATATTCCTGGATAGTAAGGAAATAAGAAAACTAAATAAAAAATATCGTAATACTGACAGCGAAACCGATGTTCTTTCATTTTCATATGTTTCCGATAGAGATGAGCTAAATCCGGGAGATGATTCTTATACAATAGGGGAGATATTCATTTGCCCGGAAGTCGCACAATCCAATATTAAAGCTCAGGATAATAATTGGAACCTCAATCTGGAAATAGTTTTACTGATAATACACGGTATTCTGCATATATATGATTATGACCACGTTGAGGAAAAGGGTAAAATTGACATGGAAGGCATTCAGAATAGTTTGATATCCGATATAAGAAGGTCCTTTAACCTCTAAGTCTTTTTTATTTTACATCTAAAATCACAGTTAATTATAATCATGCCAAAAAATTTTTCCATTCGCCTATTGACAAATACTGTAGAATTGATAATAGAAATATTTTTTTTTATATTTTAATAATCAATATTAGTTATCAGTATGAATGAAATAATCATCCGGGATATAAGAAGCGTGGATCATAAATTGGTCAGGATGATTGAAAAACTTGAAAGAAGAAATCTGGGGAGAAAAGCTTCGATAAACCAGTGGCTGATACCAGTAATAATCAGATACGGTAAGTTTATTGTGGCGCAAAAAGACGGAGATGTTGCTGATATAGTGGGTGTATGCGAGCTTATAAGAAGCTACAAAAGCGAAACCTGCGCTTTTGTGCATTCTTTTTATATAGATAAGGCATACAGAAGAAAAGGAATCGGTAAAAAACTTCTGGAGGAAGTAATTTCTAATTTAAAAAAAGACGGTTTTAGAGAAATAGAACTGACAGTAGATCCTCATAATAAAGCAGCCAACCAGCTTTATAAAAAATTTGGTTTTAAAAGAATAGACTACAGAAAAAATGAGTACGGCAGGGGGATAAACAGGGATTTGATGAAGTTGGATCTATAATGGAAAAGAGCAATTTTAAATCTGGTTTCGTTGGCCTGATCGGGAGAACGAACGTTGGAAAGTCTACGCTGGTCAATAAAATTTTAGATCGGAAGGTAGTCATTACTTCAAGCAAGATACAGACAACAAGAAATAGGATCAATTGTATTTTAAATACTAAGGGCTCACAGGTTATTTTTATTGATTGTCCGGGTTTTTTCAAACCAAAGGGCCTGTTTGGTGAAAGGCTGAGCAATACTGTTTTATCTGTGCTTGATGATGCTGATTTAATTGTCGTCATTGTAGATACAGCTGCCGGGATCGGAAGCGGGGACCTTTATATTTTTAACCAGATTAGAGACAGGCATCAACCCAAGTTTTTACTGTTGAATAAAATAGACCTTATTTCAAAAGACAGATTAGAAAAAGAAAAAGAAAAGCTTAATGGTTTTGATTGCTTTGATTATGTGGGCGAGATTTCGGCAAAGACCGGGGGAAATGTTAATGGATTTTTAAAAAATCTAATAGGAAAATTGCCGGAAGGGCCCATGTATTTTGAAGAGGATACGGTTACCGATCAGTCAATAGGGAAAACAATTTCTGAAGTAGTAAGAGAAAAACTATTTGAAAACTTGTCCCAGGAACTTCCCTACAGTATAAATGTCGAAATGGAGAGATTTGAAGAAACTGCAACTACAAATGGCAAGAAACTAATTGTCATAGGCTGCAGTATATATACCGAAAGAGTGTCTCAAAAAGCTATGATTATCGGTAAATCGGGAAATATGCTTAAAACAATCGGAAGCCAGGCCAGACTGGAACTCGAAGATTTGTTAAAAAGTAAAGTTTTTCTGGAATTGTGGGTCAAAGTCGAGAAAAATTGGACCAAAAGCGAATCCATGCTCGATAGATTCGGTTACTAACGAGAGAAGTCATTGTTTAGAAATATTATTAGTCTATATAATTAAAGGCAGGTGGTCAAAACGTTAACTAAAGAACAATTGGCTAAAACCATCGATCAGACATTACTAAATCCGATCGCAACTTCAAAGGATATAGAACAGTTGTGTATTAATGCCAAAAAGTATCATTTTGCTGCAGTATGCATAAATCCCACTTTTGTAGCCCAGGCAAAAAAAATTCTTGATGGCAGCGATGTAAAAGTCTGTTCAGTAGTAGGTTATCCACTGGGGGCAAACACCGTAGAAACAAAAGTCTTTGAATCAAGGGATAATGTGAAGAAAGGTGCAGACGAGCTGGATATGGTGATAAACCTTGGTGCTGTTAAGGGCGGCAATTATGAGTATGTGGAAAGGGAGATAAAAATAATAGTCAATGTGATAAGGCGCGAACAGATTGCTGAATATAATCGTCATATAAATATTAAAATAATAATAGAAACCGCAATTTTGACAAGAGATGAAATAAGAAAGGTCTGCGCAATTATCGAGAGATCGGGGGCGGATTTCGTAAAAACGTCTACAGGTTTTGGTGTAAAAGGCGTAGAACTGGATGATATCAGATTGATTAGAGAAGTTGTCACAAGGAACATAGGAGTCAAGGCTTCAGGAGGGATAAGGACCTTTGGGGATGCGCAGGCACTAATAGATGCCGGTGCGACAAGATTGGGGACAAGCAGCGGAATAAATATAATCAAAGAATACGGCGCTATTTTTGATAAATAAGAAATGCCATCTTATAAAGCCAAAGCTATTATTTTAAAATCTTATAAGCTGGGAGAATCGGATAAAATAATCAAAATGTACTCCTCCGAAGGAGATATAATAAGCGCGGTGGCGAAAGGATCCAGAAAGGTGCGCAGCAGATTCGGAGGAAGGCTTGAGTTGTTTAATCTGGTTGATCTGGAACTTGCCACTGGCAGAAATCTTGATGTTATAAATCAAGTCGAAATAATAAAAAGCTTCAAAAACATCGCCTCTGATTTTT
>CAZODG010000102.1:0-3484 GCA_964578525.1 uncultured Actinomycetota bacterium | reverse complement strand
TTTTCGCTGAATAAAACAGGTAGTTTCAGGTGACATAATCGCTGAACATTGACATTAACCGGAAAACTCCATATTAACGATTCTGATATTCTACCTTTGACCTTTTTGCTGTCTTTAAATTGTTGTTTTATTTTGCTTTCTCTATCCATCCTATGAGATCAAAAATACCGGGTCCGGAGGTAACAATCCGGATTTCTCCTGACTGGGTATCATAAACTACTATCTGCCGGCTCTGAATATTCTCTAAATCTTCGTCAAATATATAGCCAATAAAAGCCACATATCTTCCATCGGGAGAGAAGATTGGTTTTGAAGCATCGGTCTCATGATCTATTTCAATCTTTCCCGAACCGTCCATATTTATAATATAGATATTGCCGGCATTAAAATTGGGCGCAATAGTCCCATACCTGTCTACTCCTACATAGGCTATAAGCTCACCTGAATCCGGCAAATCAAGAATTGAAGGCTGCTGTTCCCTGAGCTCCGCGTCATCGGTAAGTCTGATTAAATTACTCCCATCACTGTCGCATATCCAGATATCTCCATCTTCCTCAAAATCTCCCAGGACCTCAAAGACTATTTTATCCTGTTGGGTGAAAAGATTGAAATTATCAAAGCTTGCTTCCATACCGTCGAATTGACTTACGTCAAGTATCTCAGAAGCAGCTCCACCCGGGATATCGACTGTCACAAGTTTTTCATTTCTGGTAAAGTAATCCATGACAACTCCTTCTTCCATCTTTGGATTACGGGTATTGAGAATATTGAATAGTTGGCCATCATCTGCGAAGAACAGTACCGGATCCAGGAAAACCTCATTCTCAGAAGAAAATTCTTCAATATTTACATCAATCTTACTGATACCACCTGTATCGATATTGGCAATAGAAATACCGCCATCGCTGAAATCATCTGCATAAGGATTAACGACAGTCTCATATGCAATCTTCTTGCTGTCATTTGACCAGACGGGCCTGCCATATATCTTAGCCATCATATCCATTGATTCGGAATCCGTGTAATCAAATTCTTTAACAGCTTCCATTTCTCCGGCAGCAACATCTATCACGCTTAATGCTCCGTATGCACCTCTTCCTCCCTCATAAAAACCACAGCTTATTTTACTTGAGTCCGGTGATACACCGTATATTCTGCTCAAGTCGTATTTTTCATTCAAATCGGTATATATTACATTTTCACCGTTTCCATCAGGGCTAATAGCTATAATCTTTGCTACTCTATGCTCAAAATGCATGGAACTATCCTCACTGCCGACCTGGAAATATGCTATTTGATAATCTTTTTCTGTTTCGGCCCCTCTGCCATTTCTATCATCAGCGGCACCGTCTCCGGATTCATCTTCCGCTGTTTCTTCGTCTTCACCGGGCTCGCCGGTATTATTTCCTATAACAGACGAACTGCACTTACTTAATGCAGATGAGCTCAAAAAAAGAACCATGATCAGGATTATAATTGCGATATAGATTTTTTTTATGTTCATAAAATCCTCTCCTCCTTATTTTTCTTTCTCGGGATATCCATCCGACATCCAGTCAGTATGATATTCTTTATAGCAGCCTTTACTTCCCTTTAGAACTCCGGAACCGTTTTTCTCCAGTTTAAAATACCCATGGGCTCCAAAGTAATCCCTCTGCTGGGCTACTACTTGAGCTGAAATCATAACCGGAGCAGCCATCTGCAATATATAGTCGTATGAACAATCCATAGCCATAACAGGCACCCCGACTGTATGGCTGATATTTATAAAAGCTGCAAGTTTATTTAAATTCTTGTTTATGAAATCCCTGAACGCCGGCGCGGCCATAAGGTTCACAAGGTCGGGATTTTTTTCATACTCCTGCGCAATCTCGTTTAGGAATTGAGCTCTTATGATGCATCCCGCTCTCCAACCCCGGGCTATTTCCCCCTGGCAAAGATTGAAACCATATTTATCTGATGCTGCTTTCATTAAAGCAAAACCCTGTGCATAAGAAGAAATCTTAGCAATATACAGAGCATCATGAGCAATATCTACAAGTTCTTCCCTGCTTCCCTCATATCGTCCTTTTTCAAATTTAAGTTTTTCCGACATAGCCAGTCTTAGCCCCCTGGCCCGGGACATCTCACGTGAAAATATTGCAGAAGCTATGGTTGGAATGGGAACCAGAAGCTCAAGACTGCTCTCTATGGTCCAGGCACCGGTGCCCTTCATTCCGGTGATATCTGCGATCCTGTCTACCAGAAACATGTCGGATTCTTTTTCTTTACCCTTTATGCTCTTTCCTGTAATCTCTATAAGGTATGACCGGAGAATATCATCACTGCTGTTCCAAGACAGCATAATATCAGAAATCTCTTTCGCATCTAGTCCCAGGGCATTTTTAAAGGTCCACACACATTCTCCGATCAGCTGCATATCTCCATACTCTATTCCGTTATGCACCATTTTTACAAAATGACCCGCACCTCCGGGACCGATATATGAAACAGACGGGATCCCATCCTCGGCCTTTCCTGCAATGTCGTAAAAAAGATCCTTTACCAGATCATATGCCTCCTTCTGTCCGCCGGGCATTATTGCCGGACCGTTGAGCGCGCCCTCTCCGCCTCCTGATATGCCTGTACCTATATACAGGACCCCTATTCTTTCCAGTTCCCCGCTTCTTCTTATGGTGTCTTTAAAAAATGAGTTGCCCCCGTCTATTATCAGATCCCCTTTTTCCAGTAATGGAACCAGTTGACGTATGGCATCATCTACCGGTTTTCCGGCTTTTATCATAAGGATTATGACCCTGGACTTCTCCAGGGAGCTGACCAGATCTTTATAAGAATAAGCGGCAGTTATATTCTTACCCTTTGCAAAGGCATTTACAAAATCCCCGGTCGTTGAACCGGTCCTGTTGTATACCACTACAGGATAACCTTTACTCTCTATATTCAGGGCTAGATTTTTACCCATTACTGCAAGACCGACAAGACCTATATTTCTTTTTTTCATCCAATCCCCTTTTTAATGGGTAAATTTAATAAAATTTTATATTGACCACGTGGGACATCATCTCAAAATCTTTATCATTATGCAGTATATAGAGACCGTTCTCAATACAAATCTGGGCAATAATACAGTTAGTAGTACCTAGAATATTTTACCATAACGATTGGAAATCCCATATCCGGGTACCTGTAATTTTTTCAAATTTTAATGTTCAGATCATCTGTTTCTGCTTGAAGCTGAAATATCCGCTTTCGGCAACGATTATATGATCTAAAACACTGATGCCCAGGATACTGCAGGATTTACATAACCTGTTCGTTATCTCTATATCATCAGTTGAAGGTTCGGGATCGCCACTGGGATGATTGTGTATGAATATGACCGAGGCTGCAGACTCTTTAATTACCGGTTTTATTACTTCCCTCGGATGTACTATGGAACTTGTCAGGCTTCCCTGCGAGATCAGGACCTCTTTCATTACCCTGT
>CAZODG010000101.1:0-3552 GCA_964578525.1 uncultured Actinomycetota bacterium | reverse complement strand
GGAAGCAGTAAAAAGTATTATAAAAAAATAGAAAATACTCTGTTTTGGTATATAATTATTGATAAATTTAGGAATTTAGGAACTTTTTTATGGTGTTATTTAATATGGGTAAAAAAATAATTTTACTTACCAATGATGATGGAATAGACTCCGAAGGGCTTTATACTCTTTATAAGGCACTGGCGGCGGATAAAAATTATGACATAAGAATCGTGGCGCCTGATAAGGAAAGAAGTGCCGTTGGGCATGCCATTACCGTATTCCACCCGATTTCCGTAAGAAAAGAATACAGGAAAGGAAAATTCTTCGGATATGCAGTTGACGGGACCCCGGCTGACTGCGTAAAAATAGCGATCAAGTCAATTTTGGATTGTCTTCCTGATTTACTTATATCAGGCATTAACAGGGGAGCAAACCTTGGAGAGAATATAATCTACTCCGGGACAGTTTCGGCTGCAACCGAGGGAACGACCTATAATATAGCATCGATAGCAGTTTCAATAGACAATTTGGTCGATCCCGATTACAATTATGCGGCCGGCTTTTCGAAAAAAATTGCGGACCGGGTAATAAAGAACGGCGGACTTCCCGCAGGGACGATTCTTAATATCAATATACCCGATGTAAGTAAAAAAGAAATAAAGGGTGTAAAAATAACCAGACAGAGCGATGCCAAATTTAAGGATAATTTTATAAAGAGGGTCGATCCAAGGGGTAGGGATTACTACTGGATGGATGGCGAATTCATAGGAAATATAAAAGATATCAATTACGATTACGGTGCGGTAAAAAACAATTATATATCAATCACTCCCATTCATTACGATATGACCAATCACAAGGCCCTGGATTATCTTGAAAAATGGAATCTCAAAAAATGATAATCTGTTAATCGTCAGATAACTGGCGGATTTATAATAGATTTGGAAATGTAAAGTAAATGGAAATCAGCAAGAAACAATTTATATCGGATCTTGAAATCGGGGGAAAAGCTGACACTATGTTTATTGTTGCAAATAAACAGGTCCGGAAAAAGAAAGACGGCAAAACTTACTGTGCGGTCACTCTCCAGGACAGAGCAGGAAGTATCGAAGGCGTATTATGGACAGAAGTTTATTGCAATACTAAAGATTTTGCTAAAGGAGATTTTGTCCAGGTCCAGGGAGATATAAAAGAATATAAAGGGTGCAAACAACTTGTTATTGGTTCCATAAAAAAGATCGAAAGTAAAGAAGATATGGATTATTCGGATTACATAAAGTCTTCAGCAAAAAATATTGATGAAATGTTTAAACGCATCAAAAAATATATTACCGGGATCAAAGATCCCCATCTAAAGAAACTGCTTGATCTGTTTTTTGAAGATAAAAATTTTGAAAATGATTTTAAGAACTCGGCTGCCGCAGTCCGGTATCATCACGCTTTTAAAGGAGGACTGCTGGAGCATACACTGGCGGTTACAGAAATTTGTGATGCCATTTACAGGATTTATGGCGATCTGAATTATGACCTGCTCATCAGCGGAGCGATCCTACATGACATCGGCAAAATAAGGGAATACAGGACAAAGGTAACCACAGAGGTGACCGATGAAGGAAGGCTGCTTGGTCATATAACAATCGGGTATGGTCTGGTTCTTGAAAAGATAAAAGAGATAGATAGCTTCCCGGCAGATCTGGGCGACAGACTTCTTCATATCATACTGAGCCATCATGGTCAAAAGGAATTTGGTTCGCCAAAAAGACCCAAGATACCGGAAGCTTTTATAGTCTACCATGTGGATCATATGGACGCAGATATTGGCGGATATAATATTATAATGGAAGAAAACAAGAGCGGGAGCAGCTGGTCTGATTATCTTAAAAACTTCGATAGATCGGTTTTTTTGAAAAAACTCGATAAGTCCGGCGATAAAAAGGGTAATGAAATCGAATCAATCAGGGATGATGGGCCGGATAATGATGATTCAGGGACCTCCATGGAAAAAGAACAGGAAGAATTGTTTTAATATGGATTTAATAAAGTACAGAGAAGATGCGGAATCATTCTTGTATAAAATAGAAAAAGAGTATTATCTGCATTTTTCGGGCCAGAAGGATAATTTTAATATAAGTGATATTTATGACCAATATGGACACCTGTTTACCAGAGAAAATATCGATTATATTAAAAATATAAAGGATAAAAGTTTTGGCGAAGAAAAAAAGAAAGCGGCATACCTGATGAGATTCTGTGCCGAAGGTTATATCGAAAGGCAGGTCAAAGATTTAATAGACAGAAATGCAGAAAATGAGGCGCGGGCAAATATTGTCATAGAAGGCAAAAAAGTGCCTTTCAGATATTCCGAGATCTTGCTTGCAAATGAGTCCGATAAGATCAAAAGAGATGAGATCGAAGATAAGAGGATCAGGGTAGTATCGGAATCTCTCAACGATGATCTTTATAAATACTGGGCAAGTCTTCATAAACAGGCCGAAGAACTGGGATTTTCGAACTATGGCGAACTTTTTTCGTATTTAAAAGAAGAAAACTTTTTCGATTTGCAGGCCGGAATGGAGAAGCTCTTGAGTGAGACCCGGGACTTATATGAAAAGCATTTCACGGGTCTATTAAAAAATGAACTTAATATATCGCTTGCCGGTTCACGGAAAAGCGATTTTGCATTTATAAAAAGAGCAAAGAAATATGACAGATTCTTTGATAAAAACAGTCTCATTTCAATTTTCAAGGATACCTTATCTGAAATGGGAATGGATATCTCTAAATATACTAATATTCACCTGGATGTGGAAGAAAGAGAAAATAAGTCTCCGAGAGCTTTTTGCAGTATCCTCGCTGTGCCATCAGAAATATATCTTGTTGTCATGCCAGGCGGAGGACAGGATGATTATGAAGCCCTGCTTCACGAAGGAGGGCATTCGCTGCATTTTGGGAATACCGATCCGAAACTTGATTTTGAATACAAACATCTGGGTGATAATGCAGTTACCGAAGGATTTGCATTCTGTATGGAACTGCTGATGCAGAACCAGGATTGGCTGATTGATTTTTTGAAAATGCCGCGTGAAACAGCAGAAGAATTTGTATATTTCTCAAATCTAATGAAACTCTGGTTTTGCAGAAGATATGCGGGCAAACTGAGATATGAGTTGATTCTTCATGACGGTAAATCACTAAATGGTAAAGATTTGATCTATAAAGAAATCCTGTCGGAAGTAAATTCGATGGAATATCCGGCAGAAAATTATCTGAGGGATGTTGATAGCGGTTTTTATTGTACCAATTATATAAGAGCATGGATATTCCAGTCCCAGCTCAAAGAATATATACACGGGAAATACGGCAGCGGTTGGTATAAAAATAAAAAAACAGGTATTTTTCTTAAGGAATTGTGGAATTACGGACAGAAATATAGAGCAGATGAAATTTTATCACAACTTGGTTATAAAAAAATGGATATCGGTTATCTGATAGACTCGCTTATAGATGGAGTCAAAGTTTTTAAGAATATATAATTTTATTATATATTTTTATATTATAGAATATTTTGTA
>CAZODG010000100.1:0-3586 GCA_964578525.1 uncultured Actinomycetota bacterium | reverse complement strand
TTGAAATTTTAACCCGGGTTTTATTTGGTAAAAGTGTAATATTACCACTGTTGAATACTACGCAATTCGATATTTTACTGGCGCCAAGATTGGACCTGGTGGCGGGGTCTCACGGCAGTATTTTTATTTTCATAGCGGTATATATAATCATAATCTTAAGCTTCCTGCATGTAAAAAAGAAAAGCTTTGACATGCTCTTAAATTACTGCGCGATGATATATCTGGCTTATATAGGCATTTGTTTTTTCAATCCACAGTATATGATCTGGGTAGTTCCTTTTCTTATAATTATATTCGTAAGAAGAAAATCACTCCTTTATTATCACTGGGTTCAATTTGCCCTGCTTATAATTTTATTAATATACTGGGGAGATCTTGTGACCAAATATGTCTTTGCAGCTATAGATCATAAATATTTTATATATCTTACCGGTATAATTCCGATTATAGAAAGATTTTATGACTCCGCTCAATTTGTAAACATATTCAGGAGCATATTTGCGGGTATATCCCTGTGGATGATATATTTGATTTATAAAGATACAAAAATGTTACAGATGAATGAATTAAAAACAAAAGAAATTAATAAATCATGAAGAGAATAAGTTCTATCTCTAAAATAGTTATGTGCATTATTGTCACAGTTTTGATTATGCTCTCTGCCTGTGGATGCCGGGGGATTTTTTATATTCCCGGTGCAAGTCATGGTTATTACGTGTGGGAAGAAGATAGCAGAATATTTGTCGAGTGGAGTGTGGATAAGAAAGATACAAAGTTCAATGGCAGTATCTTAACCGATGGGAAAATAACAGATTGCAAATTGACAGGGTGGGAAGAAGGAAATGATGTAATCACGGTAGAGGAAGATAGAATTATTTTTTCTGCCACACTTAATGATAATGATTACTCCGACGGATTTAATTTTAATATCGAGGGTCATACTTATATGGAGTTTGATTTAAAAATAAATGACAATTATGACCTTAACAGGATAAATGTAGGTGGATTTCTGGAAAATCCGGAGAGTAATGTATTCAAAATTCAGAAGGATTACTTTAGCCAGCTTGGGATGAAACACTGGTATCAGAAACATCCATTTTCCGAATTTTTTTATAAATTATTTTCCAATAAATACTTTACATTCTTATATCTTTTTATACTGGGAATAGTTATCATAGAAATTTTAAGAGTTACTGTCCTGGCTGGAAAAAGAAGGAAAATAATCTGGTTGGCGACTTCTTATCTTGCTCTTATCCTTATCGGGATTTGTGTTTATTTTATTTTAAGATTTTTAGTAAAGTAAAAAGTATTATCTTCAGGGGATTCAATGTTAAAAATTGCACTTATCGGAGTAAACGGTCAGCTTGGGACCGATATTAAAAGTCACTTCGAAAAAAAAGGAATAAAACTAACGGGGCTGGTGGGTTTAACGGATATCAATGTAATCGATTATAAGACGAGTGAGAATACTATTAAGAGTATTGACCCGGATCTCGTAATAAACACAGCAGCTTTTCATGATGTGGACCTCTGTGAAGATGAGGCCCGTTCCGCTTTTGAAGTAAATGTCATGGGGGTCAGAAATCTGGCGATAATATGCAATAAGATGGATATACCACTTATGCATTTCAGTACCGATTATATATTTGACGGAAAGAAGAAAGAACCCTACACAGAGGATGATTGTGCCGTACCGCTCAGCCTGTATGGGATATCCAAACTGGCAGGAGAACAAGTGATGCGATATTTGCTTGATAAATATTACATAATAAGACTGAGTGGACTTTACGGCCATGCAGGAAGCGCCTGTAAAGGCAATACAAATTTTGTTGAACAGATGATAAAAATGTCTGAGAAGGGAAAAGAAATAAAAGTGGTAAATGATCAGGTACTTACTCCAACCAGTACCATTGATGTAGCTGAAAAACTTTTTGAACTGATACAGACTGGAAAATACGGAGTTTATCATATGACAAATACCGGGAGTTGCTCCTGGTATGAATTTGCCTGTGAAATATTCAGGCTCATGAAAATACCTTCAAAAATTTCTCCGACCACTACGGATGAATTTGGAGCAAAAGCCAGAAGACCCGGATATTCTGTCCTTGATAATCTTAATTTGAGGAAGATCGGACTTGTTGATTTGAGAAACTGGAAGGAAGCCTTAAAAGATTATATTGGAAGCAGAGATAAATAAATTTAATTAAGAAGTCTTTTCATTCCTCAAGTTCTGTGGCTTAATTTATATAAATCCTTACAACTCCGGCAATCTATAAGAAAAACTTCTTGTACCACAAACTTAGATTTATAAGGGCCCATAAAATATGGTTATGGTTATGTTTGAGTTCCAGATGCTCCTTTATAAGATCCAATAGATAAGAATTATTGAAATTTTCTTTGATAATAGGTGAATTTTTTAAAAGGTCTATCATATAATCTTTTAATTCTTCTCTCAGCCAGTTTTTTATCGGCAGGCTATAACCCTGTTTCCCTCTATATATGATACTTTCGGGCAGGAAGTTATATTTTTTAAGAGTCTTTCTAAGGATATATTTGGTTGTGAATTTGTGAAGTTTTAGATTAGCTGGAATGGAAGCGCAAAGTTCTGCAAGTTCGTGGTCGAGAAAAGGAACCCTTACTTCCAGAGAAGTGGCCATACTCATCTTGTCGACTTTCATAAGAACACTGTCAGCCATAGTAAGTTTTATATCTACGTATGTATCTTTATCGATCCAGAGATCCGAATTACAGGTCCGGGAAAAATAATATATGGGATCAAAAGGATTAAAAGATATTTGACTGGCGGTGGTTTCATTAAAAATATTTTGTTCGATTTTTGGATTTAGAAAATATTGCCATCGCATTGCCCCGACTTCTTCGGGATAGAGAGTTCCTTCTACGAACCGTTTAAGTATATTTATGGCACCTTTTTTTTGTGGTTGATCGGGTAGTTTTGAAATAAGCGGTGCCACTATTTTTTTTCTAAAAAATGAAGGGAAAATATTGTAGTAACGATTCATTCTTGCTGCTTTGAGCCTATCATATCCCAGAAACATTTCATCTCCGCCTTCCCCGCTTAAACACACTTTTACCTTTTCTCTGGCTTTACTGCAGATTAGATAAAAAGGAATGGTAGAAAGGTCAGTCATGGGTTCATCGAGATGGTAAAGACTTTTTTCAATTTCATCCGGAGATATAGGATCTATCATAAGTACATTATGTTCGGTACCAAAGAAATCCGAGACTATTTTAGCGTAAGGAAGTTCAGAGAAAGTCTTATCCCGATATCCTATGGAAAAGGTCTGTACTTTTTTTGGATATAATTTGGAAACAAAGCCAACCACGGTACTGGAATCAAGCCCTCCGGAAAGGAAGACCCCCAGAGGAACATCACTGATGAGACGTCTTTTTACGGATGTTTCCAGAGTATTAAAGATTCTATTCATCGCTTCGTCTTCATCGGTGATCTCTGGTTTGAATTTTAGGTCCCAGTATTTTGTTATCTTTAGATCACCGTTTTTGAAGATAGCGTAATGTCCCTGTCGGAGTTTATATATGTTTTTGAACATGGTTTCCGGGGCAGGTA
>CAZODG010000099.1:0-3602 GCA_964578525.1 uncultured Actinomycetota bacterium | reverse complement strand
TAAATAGAAGATATAAATTTGGAATCTAATTTTCTAATATTTAAAAAGAAATATGAGATAAATCAATATTTCTCTAAGATAACGATCTTGCTGATTAACAACGATAAAAGTCCTTAAAAATCCTTGAAAGTTGTAAAAATCAAAAAAAATAGTATAATCACCCATTTAGAATAAGATTGGTTGTAAAAAAGTATAAAAGAATCTTATAATAAAAAAATATTAAACTTATAAATTGTGACTTTGTAAATAAAAATTTTTTAAATAAAATGGAAGATTGTCTTTTTTGTAAGATTATAAATAAAGAAATAAAAAGCGATATAGTATTTGAGAATGATGCTGTTTTAATATTTAAGGATATATCACCGCAGGCACCTGTACATCTTTTGGCTGTTCCAAAAAAGCATATTGACTCGATTCTGGAGGTTGAAAAACTGGACTGCATGCTGTTAAAGGAACTTATGGATGCAGTGAGTAGAGTTGCACTGGAAAATGGGCTGGACAAAGATGGATTCAGAATAGTCATAAATACGGGAACTGGTGCCGGGCAGAGCGTAAACCATCTGCATTTTCATATATTAGGGAAAAGAAAGCTTTCCTGGCCTCCAGGGTAAAATTTAATCATTCTTTATTTACCTGTTATATAACTTCTGATTTTTTTAATAATTTTGCGATATAATCTTTATAGGAGGGTTTTTTGTCTCCGGCAAAACAAAAATTAAATATTGATTTCAAGGGCGAACATTCTATGGCTGAATTAATCGGCGATAGGGATGAACTTCTCCGCATGATCGAAAAAAAATATAATGTGGAGATTTTTGTGTTGGGAAACAATCTGGAAATATCAGGGAAAGGTAAAAACGTAAAAGAAGCTGCAAAACTTATAGATGAACTGACATTACAGATAAACCTGGGTCAGAAGTTAAATTCCGAAAAAGTAGGTGATTCGATAAAGATCATGGAAGATAAATCAGGTTTAAAACCACATGAGGTATTTAAGGACAGTATCGTGGTAAACAGTGGGAAAAAAATCAAGCCCCGAACACTGGGCCAAAAAAAATATGTTGAAGCTATTAAAGAAAATACAATAGTTTTTGGGATAGGACCGGCAGGTACGGGTAAGACTTACCTTGCGCTTGCCCTGGCAGTTGAAGCTTTAAGGGAAGATAAAGTGGGACGGATAATTCTAATAAAACCGGTGGTTGAAGCGGGTGAAAAGCTGGGATTTCTGCCGGGAGACATATATGATAAGGTAAATCCTTACCTGCGGCCTTTATATGATGCTTTATATGAAATGCTTGATGTTGAAAAGTTCCAGCAGTACCGGGATATGGGGATAATTGAAGTGGTACCGCTGGCATATATGAGAGGAAGAACCCTGAATGATTCCTTTATTATTCTCGACGAGGCCCAGAATACATCCCCCGAACAAATGAAGATGTTTCTTACAAGACTTGGATTTGGGTCCAAGATAGTTGTTACGGGTGATATTACCCAGATAGATTTGCCGCATGATAAAGAATCGGGTCTTGTCATAGTGGAAAAAATATTAGGGGGTATGCAGGGGATCGATTTTGTATATCTTAGCTCAAAAGATGTGGTCAGGCACGAACTGGTACAGAAGATAGTCGATGCTTATAAGGTCCACGAGGAAAAAATTAAAAAATAATTTGATAGTGATTTAAACGAGATTGAAATGATAGCAAGAAATAATAAAAATAAAGAATTATCAAAAAACGAAAAAAGTAAGCTGGAAAAGACCCGCGATTTTATTAGTAAATATTTTTCATTTAGAAGTAAAATCGCCCGGAGGATGTATATATTTATTTTGACTCTCAGTCTGATAACAGCAATTCTTACATATAATTATGCTCCTGATATAGGTGTAGAGCTGGGGAAACCCAGTCCAAGAACCATAAAGGCAACCCGGGGTATAGAACTTGAAGATGTCCCTCAAACCGAAGAAGACAGAAATATGAATGAAGCAGAAGTAGAAGATGTATATGTATATGATATAGATGTTTTAAGTGGTGAGAGTGGATCACTATACCAGATCAGGTATTTTAATCTTCTGGCCGGGATAGTCCAGAAAAAAGAAGATAAATCTTTTGAAGAAAAAGTTGATTATATGACCAATATTCTAAGCGGCCAGTATACCGAATCCATTATTTCTATGGCTCTAAATCTTTCAGTAGATGATCTTAATTTTCTTCTGGTGAAGACCCAGGATATAGCAAGAGAGATAATGAAGGAAGAAATAAAACCGACTGAACTGGACTTCGCTAAAAGCAAAGCTGTAAGGCTTATCGAAGAAGATGTTGGAATCAAGCCCGAGCTCATTCCTATAGTATCCAGTATACTCGAAAATAATATCCAGCCTACGGCATTATTCGATCCTGCTGCTACAGAAATAGAAAGGGAGAAGGCAAGACTGAATACCAGTCCCCATATGGTGACCATACTCGAAGGTCAGACTATTGTTTTCGAGGGGGAAATTGTAAACGATACCGATATTCTTATATTGACCAGATTGGGTTTATTACAGACAGGTTTTAACTGGAAAAAACTTCTATATGTGTTTTTTATATCTTCCGTGGCCCTTCTATTGTTTGGATTTTATATTCAAAAGTTTAATCCCGGTATCTTTGATAATACAAAGAAATTGGTAATAAATGCAATGCTTGTTGTAATATTCACGCTGCTGATAAAAGCATTTACCATACTTTCATCCATTCACTTGAATTTGTGGAATTATTTATTCCCTGTAATGGCCGCATCTCTTATCTGTACTATTTTATTCGATGCACGTATGGCGATGATGCTTACCTTATGCCTTGGAGTATTTGTCGGTATTGCGACTGATTTTAATTTTAGCCTGGTTATTGCCTATACACTGGGAGGTCTCTTCTCTACATACATGGTATCAAAAGTCTCACAGCGGTTAGCGGTGATGAGAGCAGGTTTCATAAGTTCGCTTGTCCTTTCCTTTTTGTTTCTTACCATCAACCTTATTGGCGGGGAATTAGGGACGATTACTCTCTATACCGTGCTTGGAGTGTTAAATGGTATTATCTGTGCAATTATTGCAATAGGTTTTCTGCCATTTATTGAATCCACTTTCAATGTTACGACAGCAATGGGGCTGCTTGAGCTTTCCAATACGGACCAGCCGCTGCTCAAGGAACTTCTTATATCCGCACCAGGTACCTATAATCATAGTATTCTGGTGGGTCATCTTGCCGAAAGTGCGGCAAAATCAATAGGAGCCGATGCGCTGCTGGTAAAAGTTGCGGCACTGTATCATGACCTTGGTAAAATGAAAAGGCCCGAGTATTTTTATGAAAATCAGATGAATATCGAGAATGTTCATGACCGTTTGAATCCTTCCATGAGCAGACATATAATATCGAATCATATAAAAGATGGTCTGGAAATGGCAGTGAAGAATAAGATTCCGCGAAAAGTCTTAAATATTATCTCCCAGCATCACGGAAATTCGATAATAACTTATTTTTATGAGAAGCAAAAGGACAGAGAGATAAATGGCAATGGGATATCAAATGGTCTTAAAGAGCATTTTCGTTATCCGGCCAAGAAGCCGCAGA
>CAZODG010000098.1:0-3611 GCA_964578525.1 uncultured Actinomycetota bacterium | reverse complement strand
TTTCTCATTATCTGATTGGTTCCTTCATAGATCTGTGTTATCTTGGCATCCCTCATCATCTTTTCTACGGGATATTCTTTCATAAAACCGTATCCGCCAAGTATCTGGACCGCATCGACTGTTACCTTCATTGCCATATCCGACGCAAAAAGCTTTGCCATCGAGGATAGTCTCGAGACATTCTTTTCGCCGCTGTCTATTACCCTTGCGGCATGATAAACCAGGGCTCTTGCAGCTTCGACATTCGTTTCCATATCGGCAAGTATGTGCTGGATTGCCTGAAAGGAAGATATGGGCGTTCCAAACTGCTTTCTTATTTTTGAATAGTTTAAGGCTTCCTCAAGCGCTCCCTGTGCGACTCCAACCGCCTGCGCACCGACCGCGGGTCTGGACTGATCAAATGTTTTCATTGCTATGATAAAGCCCATCCCTTCGCTGCCAAGCAGATTTTCTTTGGGCACTTTACAGTCAGTAAATATAAGCTCCCTTGTTGCCGAGGCTCTGATGCCAAGTTTGTCTTCTTTCTTCCCGAATTCGAGGCCGGGAGTTCCTTTTTCTACGATAATGGCGCTTGCTCCCCTTACTCCCTTCCCGGGATTTGTCATGGCAAAAATTGTATAAATATCCGCTTCGCCTCCGTTTGTTATCCACTGCTTGGTCCCGTTTAAAACATAGAAGTCTCCATCTTTTTTTGCAGTCGTCCTGATTCCTCCGGCATCACTCCCAGCCTCCGCTTCGGTGAGCCCGAAAGCGGCAAGCTTGCTTCCGCTTGCAAGCTGGGGCAGATACTTTTTTTTCTGCTCCTGGCTGCCGGCGACAAGTATTGGTATGAAGCCAAGGCCCGATGCCGCATATGAAGTGGCCACACTTAAATCTCCCCGGCTAAGTTCCTCGGTAGCAAGACACACCTCTAAAATACCGGTGCCCATACCTTCGTATTCTTCCGGTATAAATATTCTGAAAAGATCGCTTTTCCCGATCTCATTTATTATCTCACGTGGGAATGTCCCTGATTCATCCAATTCCGCTCTGACGGGAACTATTCTTTCTGCCACAATCTGACGGCATATATCCACTATCATCTTCTGTTCTTCAGTTAAAAGATATCTCATAGGTCCTCCAATTGATCTCTATTATAGCTTATCATAAAACAATTCCAGAGATTTACTTTATAGAAAGACGGCTGTATGATTCAGTAGTTTCACACTATTTGGCTGTAAATACAACCAGTGGTAATTTCCGGGAGTGAAACTTTATAAATACCGAAGCGTCTTAAAAAGAGTTTCCGTAAGCTTACTGGACCAATAATATCAAAAAGATTACATCGGAGAGCTTTATGAACAGCAGAATAAATGCGGGGAGTGAAACAGTAAGTATAAAAGCAAAAGCGGGATATTACAGCGCAGATATAAGAGTAAAGTTTGCATTCTCGGTTATCTTTGCCATCCTTATGGCAATCTCAGCAAATTCATTCATTTATTTGCCCTTTACCCCGGTCCCCATAACCACGCAGGTACTGACCGTATTGCTTTCGGGACTATTCCTGGGAAGCAGATGGGCACTTGCCAGCCAGACGATATATATACTGATGGGAATTATGGGTCTTCCTGTTTTTAGTGGTTTTAAAAACGGCGCAGCACTCATTACCGGTCCGACAGTAGGATATGTAATAGGATTTATGGCTGCAGCATTTGTAACCGGGTACATTTATGAAAATTGGACAAAAAAGGATAGCGGCTCTTTAACTCATATACTGACTTCATTTATTTCCTGCATTTTTGGAGTCATGCTGATACATCTTGTTGGATTTATTTATCTTTCCGGGTATTTTTACGCTATGACAGGTGCAGGATCCATTTCAGATATAATGATAAAGACCTGGAAACTGGGGACACAGCCTTTTTTAATAATAGATTTTCTAAAAATACTGACAGCAGTAAGTATTGTCAACCTAAATAAAATCAAAAAATGAAAAAGATAAAAATTAACGATATCACCATAAGAGACATATTTCAGAATACTGAAGTCGAATATCTCGATACCCGGTTATTCGACACCATCCTGGAAGATATAAAAGACATAAAATATGACAGCCTTGAAGTACTGGGTGGTTCAAGTTTCGAAAAAATCCTGGACAGCGGTCTAGATATGGTTCCGCTGGAGGTTATTTCTTATATCAAAAACAAGATTCCGTCTACTCCTCTTCAGGTGCTGATAGGAGCAAGGAATCTGGGCGGACTGGAAGTCTATTCAAAAGACATTATAAAAAGATTTATAAAACAGTGTACAGAAAAAGGGATTGATATATTCAGGATATATGATGCTTTAAATGATACGGATAATTTAAAATACACAGTATCCGCAGTGGTGGAAAATAATGCCGCCTGTCAGGGAACCATAATATATGATGAGCTGCAGAATATCGGTTCTTATATAAAAACCGCAAAAAAGCTAAAAAATTACGGCTGCAGCAGTATGTGTATAAAAGATGTAGAATCGACAATAATCCCTAAAAAAGCAGCGGAACTTTTTAAAAGTTTGAACAGCGAAATCGATATCCCTATTTTTTTTAGTGCCACAAACTTAAGAGGTCTTCAGGTACTCAATTATTTCGAAGCATGCCGTAACGGCTGCGATGGAGTTGATTTGAGTTTACTGCCCTCTTCGTATAATGATTATAATCCCACAGTCTTTTCATTCATTTTGAGCCTGAATGATACTGATATTTCATATAATCTGGACCACTCGAAAATAGTGCAGTCAAGCGAGACCATAAAAAGAAACATTTATCCGATTATTAAACAGGATTCTTTTTCCACAAAGTTTATTCTAAATAATACAAATAAAAATCTTCTTCCCAAATGGCTCATTTCAAACATAGGCAAGCAGCTCGCTGAAATCGGAGAAACCGACTCAATGGATTCGGTTCTGGAAGAGATTTTTACCATAAAAAATGAGTTAGGCAGTCCCTCGCTTGCAACCCCTTTAGGTCAGATCATAGGAAGCCAGGCAATACTTAATACGGTCATATCCGATTCCAGATGGGAAATTATGTGCGATGAGATAAAAAAGCTTATAAACGGTTATTTTGGAAAAATACCGCGAAAGATCGATAAAAGAATCCTCGAAAAATTGGAAAGTATTTCGGAAGAAGAAAAGGCTTTAGTCATCACGGAAGTCGAGGATATATATCAAAAGTGTAAAAGCGAACTGGAAAAACTTTCCGATAAAGAAGAGGATATTCTGAGTTATTGTTTCTTTCCTGAAAAAACCAGAAAATTCCTGGAAGAAAAAAAGGCTGGCATTAAGAAACCTCATACAGAAAGAGACACGAGTACAACCGGATTAGACATCACTTTCAAAAGAAGAAAATCAGATCCAATGTCAAAACTGCAAAACCTGGATGTCAAGAAAATAAGGGAAATAACCAGCCTGGTTGAAAGCAGTAACATAGAAGAAATTAAACTTGAAGTTGAAGGTGTAAAGATATCCATAAACAATCCAAAACACAGATCGACCGGACAGGATATCGCCAGAGAAAAAGCTCCGGACCAGTCCCAGGAAAAGAAACCCGAAGATCAATAGGGACAGGGATACAAAAAATTGCCAAG
>CAZODG010000097.1:0-3737 GCA_964578525.1 uncultured Actinomycetota bacterium | reverse complement strand
GTATTAAGCCATATAGTTTTATCCTATATTTATAGTGACTGTCGAACCATAATTCAGATAATCCGCGGCAGCAGGAGTCTGATTCACAACATTTCCTGCAGTTGCAGGATAAGGAAGTATTTCAACTATAAATCCCAGATTCTCAAGTTCGAGTTTTGCATCATCTTTTGTCATTCCTGTGACATCGGGTACTTCTATACCCCGGCTGACTTTAATGGTGACTTCAAGTAATTTATCATAAATCGTACCACTGACCGGATCCTGCAAGAAAACAAGATCTTTTTCTTCCTCACTTTCTTCAAGAATAACTGTGACATTTTTAAAACCGGCATCTGAAAGTGCATCTGATGCTTCTTCGGATGTCATTCCAATCAAATCAGGGATAACGGATTGTGGATCCTCGCCTTTGCTGATATACAAAACAACTATTGCAGATTTTGTAACTATAGAGCCCTGAGCAGGAGTCTGACTGGTAATATAACCCGGCAGCACAGTATCATTAAACTCATATATTACGCTGTTTACAACAAGCCCAGAGCTTTCCATAACCTGTTCGGCACCATTCAGGTCCATTCCTATGAGTCCGGGCATAGTAAAGGTGGCCTGACCTTTGCTTACATAAAGAGTGATGCTTAATTTTTCCCCCTCCAGCGATTCCAGAATGGTACCTGCTTCCGGATTCTGATTGAAAACAGAATTCTGGTCAAATATTTCATCAAAGTCATAAATCTCTTCTACTACAAAATTTAAACTTTCGAGCAACGTTCTTGCTTCTTCTATACTCGATCCAATGACATTGGGGACTTCTATCTTGTTATGTATATTACAGATATCTTCAGGTTCTTCTCCTTTTATGTATATATTCCATCGTATGGATTCTTTTGGGCACCAAAAAGTGGCAAGCAGGTTGGACTCGGTGCAGATTTCAATATCTATAAGTTCTTTGTCCGGTTTATCAAAATCAGAAACAGGTACATCTTCCAGTGCTGCCATCATAAATTCTCTCCATACATCAGCAGGATAAGAACCTCCAACAACTGTTCTGCCATTTATGGCTTCTATTGGTTTATTATCAAGATTACCCATCCAGACCACTGTTACAAGTTCCGGGGTATATCCTGCAAACCAGGCGTCTCTGAGGTCGCTTGTTGTACCAGTCTTACCGGCAGCCGGTCTACCTATAGCTGCACCCCTTCCCGTACCGCTTTCTATGACTTTTTTTAATATTTGAGTAATATGATAGGCAATAGGTTCCTCAAGTACTCTCTGGTTTAATTCGTTTTCTTCCGGTTCATACTCGTATAATATATTTCCTTCGGAATCAGTTATCTTTAAGATACTTACAGGCTGACGGTAAAATCCGCCGGAGGCAAGAGTAGAAAAAACTTTACTTACATCAAGAGGGGTTACGCCTGTTTCAAGTCCTCCAAGTGCAATTGCCGGATTATTTCCGATGTCATAAATTTCCATTTCACTGCATAGACTCTCTACATTTTCAGCTCCTACTTCCATCATCAACTGCGCATAGACCACATTTACAGAATTTATCGTACCGTCCACAATCGACATCTGCTCGACATCAAACTTCTGACCTCCGTAATTATCGACCTGCCAGTCCGGTCCTTCTGCCATATCTATTATAATTGGCCCATTGGGATTAAATGTATTATTCGGGGAAATATTTTGTTTGATAGCCTCCATCAGAACGAGCACCTTGAATACGGAACCGGGCTGTCTTTTTCCTTGTATTACAATGTTGAATTTACTTGTATTATAGTCTTTGCCGCCAATCAAGGCATAAATATATCCATTTTCCGGGTCAGTGCTGACCAGGCAGTAAGAAGGTTCTATTTCTTCAGGGAAAACTTTATTAAATGCATTTTCAGCTTTTTCCTGCAGATCGGTATCAAGAGTTGTGTAAATACGGAGTCCTCCCTTGAAAACATCATAATCTGTAAATTGTTGATCGTACAGATTTCGTTTTACATAATCTATAAAATACGGAGCGGTCCTTTCGCCATTATCCTGATCTATATAAGAAGTCGAACTTTCACTTAATATTATCGGTTCGGCCAGAGCGGCCAGATATTCGGATGTATCTATTAATTCCTGTTCATACATCAGCTGCAGGACAAGATCCCTTCTTGATTTTGCTTTTTCCATATCATTGAAAGGTGAATATATTTCCGGTGCCCTTAATAGACCGGCAAGCATGGCGGACTCGGGTAGATTAAGCTCGCTGGAGTTCTTGCCAAAATATATTTCAGAAGCTTTCTCGATTCCGTATGCACCGGAACCGAAATTTATAGTATTAAGATACATCTCAAGAATTTTATTTTTGGTATAATTTCTTTCAAGCTGAATCGCAATCAGAGCTTCGTTGATTTTCCTTCTGAAAGTCTTTTCAGGATTGAAATATATATTTTTGACATACTGCTGGGTTATTGTGCTGGCACCTTCTGCCCATTCGCCGGATCTCATATCGGCAATAAATGCTCCGATAATCCTTCTGTAATCTACTCCATGATGTTCAAAGAATCTTTTGTCTTCGATAGCCACTATAGCGTCCTTTATATAATCGGACATCTTATTAAATGAAATTATCTCTCTATTTTCCTCGGCATGGAACTCAGTGATCAAGCTCCCATCCAGAGCATAAACCTTCGAAGTCTCTGCGATAGGTGACGGAGTAAGTTCTTCGAGTGTAGGCAGGGAATTTACGTAATATATAACCACTACCAGACCTATAACTATAATTATTGAAATTATTATAGCGGCTGTGATAAAAAATATTTTTAGAAATCTTCTTACTTTTTTACGTTTTACATCCATATCTGATCATTCGCTTTCAATATAATACCTTAATATTACTTATGAAATTTTATATAAAAACCAGTCAAATAACAATATACCGGATTTTCTTATTGACACAGCAAATCAAAGTTTACTCTAATTTTTAAATGATTGTTTAAAATTTATGGATTACTTTAAATAGACATATATGCAATTATTATGTTAATATTTATTTTGATTTTAAATCATTAAATATTGGATGGAAAGCGAGATATGGAAAAAAATTTACAGAGACAATTAGATATGATTATATCGGGTACCGAGGATATTTTGATTAAAAAAGACCTGAAGCCAATGATTCAAAAATCCATAAAAGAGGATAAACCTTTAAAAGTCAAATTAGGACTTGATCCGACAGCTCCCGATATTCATCTGGGACATACAGTTGTTTTGAATAAACTCCGACAGTTCCAGGATTTGGGTCATAAAGCTATTCTGATAATAGGGGATTATACTGTGAGGATAGGTGATCCTTCAGGCAGGTCGACTCTCAGGCCCAGATTATCTACGGATACTATAGAAAAAAACGCCAGAACTTATATGGATCAAGCTTTCAGGATCCTTATCCCGGAAAAAACCGAAGTGTTAAAAAATTCTAAATGGCTTCAGAATTTAAAATTCGAAGATATATTGGATCTGACATCAAGATTCACGGTTGCAAGGATGCTGGAAAGAGACGACTTTAAAAAGAGATATAAAAGCAATACATCCATTGCAATAATGGAATTTCTTTATCCCCTAATGCAGGCATATGATTCGTTTGCGATAGAGGCCGATATAGAATTAGGAGGAACCGATCAAAGGTTTAATCTGTTGATGGGAAGGGAACTGCAAAAAGAATTCTCCCAGAGACCCCAGATAGCTATTACTATGCCTATTTTAGT
>CAZODG010000096.1:0-3905 GCA_964578525.1 uncultured Actinomycetota bacterium | reverse complement strand
ACCGCTTTTGACTGCATGATTAGAAGCGTTTATGTTGCCGAAAAAGATGTTTTTGGCAATATAATTCCGGAAGAAAATAATGTCTCCAAAGAGCCTATCGATGGTAAAGATGTGGTCCTTACCATCGATTCGCAGATTCAATACATCGTGCAGGAAAAACTGGAAGAACTTGTCTCGCAGTATAATGCGCTGCAGGCAATTGCTATAGTAATGAATCCTAAAAATGGCGAGATCTATTCGTTGGCATCTTATCCCGGTTTTGATTTAAATAATTACGGTGAAGCAGATCCGGAATTATTTAAAATACAGGGTATATCTTTTACGTATGAACCGGGATCTACTTTTAAAATAGTAAACGTTGCATCTGCGGTTGAGAATAATTCAGTTGGCATATACCAGTCATTCAATCTGGCCCCTTCTATTCAAGTCGGCGATAGAATAATCAAAGAGATATTCAGGACCTATAATATCACCTGTAGCACCGGAGAAATAATAAAAAACTCCTGGAATGTCGGAGCCGTTACCGTTGCTTTAAGTATGGGAGATAGGATCTTCTGGGAAAGTATAAAAAAATTTGGATTTGGTCAAATTACGGGGGTAGAATTACCTGGAGAAGAAAGGGGACTTTTTTATGATTATAAGACATGGCCAGCATCAACTATAGGTGCACTGGCTATAGGACAGAGTATTTCAGTAACCCCTCTGCAATTGCTGCGGGCTGTTTGTACTGTTGCAAATGGGGGTTACCTTGTCACTCCCACTATTGTAAAGGAAATAAAATTATTGGAAAATGATGAAGATAATAATATAAAGATCGAAGAAGGAAACAGGATTATCAGTATTGAGACTGCCAATGCAGTTAAGGATATGATGCTTTCAGTAGTAGAAGAAGGAACCGGGACAAAGGCTCAGATAGAGGGGGTAAAAGTCTGCGGGAAAACAGGTACCGCTGAAAAAGCCAATAAAACCGGAGTTGGTTACAGCGAGGGAAGACAAATAACTTCTTTTATAGGTTTTGCTCCTTATGAGGATCCGGAAGTCGCAATAATAGTAGTTGTGGATGAACCGCAGGGCGAGGAACATACTATCTGGGGAGGAACCGTGGCAGCCCCTGCATTCAGGGACATAATGGAATTTTCTTTAAGGAGGCTTAAATTTTCTTAATAACCGGTAAAAAATTGTTTCGATGTAATGAAAATAAAATAGTTGAGTATAAAATAAGTGTTTTTTAAGTTTAAATAAAAAACCCGGATAAGTGTGAAAAAATGATATTGGATAACTTGCTGAAGGAAATAAAATATAAGGAAATTTATGGAAATACCGAGATGGACATAAAGAGTCTTTCCATAAATTCAAAAAATAAATCTGAAGATAGTCTGTTTATAGCTGTTGACGGTTTTAAGCACGATGGACATGATTATATAAAAGAAGCTGCTTCTAATGGAGCGATAGCATCGATTGTCCAGAAAAAAGTAAGCGCCCCTTTGTCTATGACTATGATTACGGTCGACAGTACAAGAGAAGTATTGCCGATTTTATGCAAGAATTTTTACGGAGATCCCAGCAGGGCATTTAAGCTGATTGGAATCACTGGTACCAACGGGAAAACAACCACTTGCTATCTGATAAATTCTATTTTAAATATGGCGGGCATGAAAACTTCACTTATTACCACTGTCGAATCTTTTCTGAATGGAAAGAAATCTTCTTTTAAGCGCACTACTCCCGAATCCGCGGATTTAAATGATTTTTTTTATAAAGGCAGGAAGGAAAAAATAGATGCTGCCTGTATGGAGATATCTTCTCATTCCATAGATCTGCACAGGATCGATTATCTTGATTTTGATTATTTTGTATTTACCAATCTTTCCCAGGATCATCTGGATTATCATAAAGATATGGCCAGTTATTTCAATGTAAAGAAGAAGTTGTTTCTAAAAGAATATCGAAAAATATATGGGGGAAAGAAAGCTGTAATAAATGTAGATGATAGTTACGGGAAAGAAATACGCGAATCCACGGACCTGAAAAGCATATCTTATTCCCTAAAGTTCAATGGGGTGAGCATCTGGGCAAGCAATATTAAAAATTCTATTTCCGGTATCGAGATGAATATAAATACTTCAGATGGCAAAATACTGGACATATCATCTCCGCTGTGCGGATACTTCAATATCTATAATATTCTGGCTGCTGTCGGGGTATGCTTAGACATGGGTATTGATAACAGGTCAATTCAGGAGGGTATAAGATCCTTAGGCGGAGTGCGGGGCAGATTCGAGAAGCTGGATTCCGGTAACCAGTTTACCGTGATAGTTGATTATGCACATACACCTGATGGTCTGGAGAAAGTGCTTACCACTATAAAACAAATTTTGAAATCCGGAGGTAAAATAATAACGGTTTTTGGATGCGGGGGAGACCGTGATACGGAAAAAAGAAAGATCATGGGCCGTATTTCAGGAAAATATGCAGATTTCACGATTATAACATCCGACAATCCAAGAACAGAAGAACCTGATTCCATAATACGTATGATAGAAGAAGGTTTGACCGAGTCTGACAGTAAGGAATACGTCAAAGAGGCTGACAGGAAAAAAGCAATATTTATGGCTCTTGAAATGGCATGTAAAAATGATGTGATTGTTATTGCGGGTAAGGGCAATGAAGAATATCAGGAATTTAAAGATTATAGGATACCTTTTAGCGATCGCTGCGTAGCGGAGGAATGGCTGATTAAAAAAAATGAAAGAAAACATAAAAGTAAATGAGATTGTTTCCTGGACAAATTGCGAGGTAATTTCAGGAAATATCGAAAAATACATTTGTAATATTTCTACGGATTCAAGAAGTATAAAAAAAGATGATTTCTTTATACCTCTTACGGGTGATAATTATAACGGACATGATTTTATTGAATCAGCTTTGGAAAAGAAAGCCTGCGGCTTTGTATTTGAAGCGGAATATAGAGAAAGATTGGAGCTGCTAAAGAAAAGGGCCGGATACGGGGATCCGGATAATCTCATAATCCTGCAGTCTGGCAGTACTTTGGATTTCCTAAAAAGCATTGCATATAATTATATGCGAAAATTCAAGCCAACCGTTATAGGAATCACAGGAAGTGCAGGAAAGACAACTACTAAAGATTTTCTGGTAAATATTTTAGGAAAGGAACATAGAGTTGTTTTTACTCCCAGGAACTATAATACAGAAATAGGAGTGTCAAAATCGATTCTTGAAATTGATAAAGATACCGACTTTTTTATTGCAGAACTGGGCATGAGGGGGAAAAGCCAGATAAGGGTACTTTCCGATATATGCAACTTGAATACAGGAGCCATTACTGCCATTGGTCAGTCGCATATGGCTTTTTTTAAAGACCTGCAGGAGATAGCAGCAGCAAAAGCAGAAATGAGTGAAATCCTTTATAAAAACAATGGAACGCTGTTTTTAAACAATGACGACATATACAGTAATTTTATAGAAAATAAAGTCAATTGCAGAGTTGAAAAATTCGGGAGAAATAGTAATATCTCATTTAATTTCATAGAAGAAAAAATGGATGATATGGGAAGATTTACTTTTAACTTTTTCAAAAATGATAAAAAGATCATAAATATAGGTTTGAATATACCCGGATTTCACAATATATATAATGCCTGCTGCGCAGCAGCTATAGGACTTTATTCAGGTATGAGCGGCAGATCCATCAAAGAAGGGATCGAAAGTGCAATTATCGAAGGTTCCCGAATGGAAATTTTAAAGAAAAAAGACAGAATGATCATAAATGATTGCTATAATGCAAACCCTCTCTCGGTGAAAGGCGCAATAGACTCATTGGTTTCAATTTCAAAAAGGGAAATATGAGGAAGGGTGGCCGTACTGGGAGTTTTGCTGGAACTGGG
>CAZODG010000095.1:0-4093 GCA_964578525.1 uncultured Actinomycetota bacterium | reverse complement strand
AAACCACTTATCTATATTTTCACTGGTGGTACCGGTTTTTCCTGCACAGGGCCTATCTTCGAGCCTGGCTCTGGTACCGGTTCCTCTTATCATGACCTGCTGCATAATTTCTATAGCCCGGTAGGCATTGATCGAGGTCAGCACCTGTCTGATTTCTTCATCGTTTTCTTCATTGTATTCTTTAATAATGTTACCATCTTTATCCACAACTTTTAATATTGCTATCGGTTCATGTTTTACCCCATAGTTAGCGATAGTCGAAAATGCGGTACAGACCTCAAGAGCGGATACTCCGGTAGTAAGTCCGCCGAGGCCCATTGCCGGGTATGGATCCATGGGAGTCTCAATTCCCATGTCATTTGCCAGCCGTGCCATCACATAAGCTCCTATTCTCATTATAAGCTGGGAATATACAACATTTACGGATTTTACCGTTGCTTCGAGGATTGACATCTCATTTATATCATAACCGCTGTTATCATAATTTCTGACTTCCCATGGTTCACTGCCTTCTATATCGAATATTACTTTCCCATTAGGATTGAAGGTCATATAAGGACTGACCCCTTGTTCTAGAGCAGAGAGTAGAGCAAAAACCTTAAAGGTCGAGCCTGGCTGTCTTTTGGCCTGCGTGGCCAGATTGAATTTTAATTCCGTAAAATCTTTCCCTCCAACCATAGCTTTTATATATCCGGTTTTAGGATCCATTGCGACAAGAGCTGCCTGAGGGTCTTCGGGGTCAAAAAGAATTTCATTTATTGCATTTTCAGCGGCGACCTGCATATCGGGTTCCAAAGTCGTGTATATTTCAAATCCGCCCTTGAATACTCTTTCTACTCCATATTCTTTGATTAATTCCTGTTTTACATATTCCACAAAATAAGGAGCAAAAATTTCCTGAGTTTCTTCTCTTGGTCTCTGAGTTATTATAGGCGCCTTTACGGTATTATCATATTCTTCCTGGTCTATATAGCCCAGTTCAAGCATTTTGGCCAGCACCAGATTTCTTCTTTCAAGGGAAGCTTTGTTATCTATATATGGTGAGAATAAATAGGATTTAAGGAGTCCGGCAATAACGGCACATTCGGATAGGTTCAGATATTCCACATCTTTATTGAAATATACTTTGGCTGCAGCCTGAACCCCGTATGCACCTTCACCAAAATAAACTGTGTTGAGATACATCTCAAGTATTTCTTCTTTAGAATAGAGTTGTTCGATTTGATAGGCAAGAGCAGCTTCTTTTATCTTTCTCTCATAAGATATATCGTATTTTTCCTCTGGCATATACACATTTTTTACATATCCCTGGGTAATAGTGGTTGCACCCTGTTCTGTTCCTCCGGATGAAAGGTTTATGAGAAATGCACGGATTATACCTTCTATATCGAATCCTTCGTGTTGATAGAATCTTTCATCTTCGATTGCAATGACGGCATCTATAAGATTTCTGGGAATTTGTTCATAAGATACAAGTTCGCGGTTTTCTTCACCGTGAAAAGTAGCTATAAGTGTTCCATCTGCCGCATATATTCTTGATGTAAGGGCGCTTTCCGCTGGTGTAAATTCTTCAAGTTTCGGGAGATCTTCAAATAATGAAGCAACAGTCTGGAATGCATATATCAGAATGCCTGCAAGTGCAAATGTGAACAGTAATTGGATCGAAAGAATAACGGCAATTATTGCTATTATTACTTTCGAAAGTTTTTTATTTTTATGTTTTTTTCTTAACCTGGACAATGTCTGTAAAAAATATTAAATAAATTTAAATCTTTAAAATATTGGATATTACAAGTAAAAAATATTATCATATTTCTTTTTTATTATACAGAGCAAACCGGCAATCAAGTTGGGATTAAATACTTCTATCCATGAGAAATTATAAGCAATGGCATTTATGACGGCTGTAAAATGATGGTTATAAAAAACAACCTAAATTTAATTTTTCCTTTATTTATATTATTATTACAGGATAGTGTTTTATCCTGGTTTTTGTGGCATAGTTATAGGGACCAGGTTGAGTATAAGTGTTTAGGCGTTTTTTAATTTAAGTGACCTTAAGGAGATAAGTGACCAAAAAAAATTCCATGTCTGCGTTACCCGATAAAGTAATGATAGATATGCTTAAAAAACTGGTAGAGATCAGGAAGTTTGAGGAGAAATCCATCGAGTTTTACAAAACCGGAAAGATCCGCGGATATCTGCATCCCTGCATCGGCCAGGAAGCTATTCCGGTGGGAGCATGCCGGGCAATCGGAAGAAAGGATTATATTATTTCCAACCATAGGGGCCATGGCCACTGCATTGCCAGGGGGGCCGACATGAAAAAAATGATGGCCGAGCTTTTTGGTAAATCGGATGGTTACTGCGGAGGCAGAGGAGGTTCGATGCATATTGCCGATCTGGATCTCGGCATACTGGGAGAAAATGGAATCGTCGGAGGAGGAATCCCTATATCGGTTGGGGCGGGACTGTCCTGTAAAATGGATGATAAAGGAAATGTGGTGTTGTGTTTTTTTGGTGACGGGGCAGCGAACAACGGAGTGTTTCATGAATCCCTGAATATGTCGGCCATATTAAAACTGCCGGTAGTGTATATCTGCGAAAATAATATGTATGCCATTTCCATGTGCTCGGTGGATTCGGTAGCCTGCGAAGATATAGGAAAGAGAAGCTGCGCTTATGATATCCCCGGGCACATCATCGACGGCAGCGATCCGGTGGAGGTTTACAAATCTGTCGGAAGAGCCGTGAAGCATGCCAGAGAAGGCAAGGGTCCGTCGCTTATAGAAGTTAAGACCTACAGGTTTTATGGCCATCATCCGAATGACCCGGCTGAGTACAGAGGCAAAAAAGAAGTCGAATATTATATTAGCCAAAAAGATCCGGTAGTAAATTTCAAAAAAAGACTGCTGAAAGAAAAAATAATAGCCGGAGAAGAAATAGATAAGATCGAAAAAAGGGCGGATGAAAAAATAAAAGATGCGGTTATTTTTGCTTCTAAGAGTCCGGAACCCGATCTTGAAAAATTTTTAGAAGAGAATAAACAGGATTGATATCGCGGAGGATTTGGGGTCATATTCTTATTTTCGGTAGAGGAGCCAATCAATGAGAGAGATCGAATACAGGGAAGCCATAAGAGAAGCAATCATAGAAGAGATGGATAGAGATAAGAAGGTATTTTTAATTGGAGAGGACATCGGTGTCTACCAGGGTGCCTTCAAGGTATATAAAGGTCTTCTGGATAAATATGATTCCGGAAGAGTCATCAATACACCCATTTCGGAGGCTGCTATAATCGGCGCCGCAATCGGCGCTGCCCTAACCGGATACCGGCCCATAGCGGAAATAATGTTTATTGATTTTGCCGCACTGGCTATGGATCAAATTGCGAACCAGGCTGCAAAAATCCATTTTATGAGCGGGGGCAGTATCGATGTCCCGCTTGTGATAAGAACTCAGGGAGGTGTCGGGAAAGGGCTGTCGGCTCAGCATTCCCAGAGCCTCGAGAGCTGGTTTTATCACATTCCCGGGCTTAAAGTGGCAATGCCTTCCACGGCTTACGATGCAAAGGGGCTCTTAAAAACTGCAGTGAGGGGCAACGGCCCGGTAATTTTTATAGAACATAAAATGATTTATCCTGTTAAAGGTCCTGTTCCGGAGAAGCAATATACCATTCCGTTCGGAAAGGCTGATATCAAAAGAAAAGGTAAGGATATTACAATACTTGCCTATGCGGATATGATCCTTAAGTCACTTGAAGCTGCAGAAGAGCTCGAAAAGGAAGGGATTGATTGTGAGATAATAGATCCGAGAACACTTGTGCCTCTGGATATGGATGCCATAATAGATTCAGTAAAAAAAACCGGCAGACTGGTAATAGTAAGTGAAGCGTGCAGGAGGGGTTCGGTTGCTTCCGACATCAGTGCCAGAGTGACCGAAAAGGCATTTGAATATCTTAAGGAACCTGTAAAGATAATAGCGGGACTTAACACGCCCATTCCCTACAATCTCACTCTGGAACAGGCTTCTATCCCGCAAAAAGCCGGTATTATGAAAGCAGTAAAAACTATTATAAAAAAATAGAAAATAC
>CAZODG010000094.1:0-4261 GCA_964578525.1 uncultured Actinomycetota bacterium | reverse complement strand
TGTAGACATCTCTTACCTCCTCAGGAATATCAATCCAGCGCTCAGTACTTACCTCCTGTTTAATTAGCTCCATAGGAAATAAGGGAGCCAGATCGTCAGGAGTTAGAGGTTTCATTGTAACCGGATGCAAAGGTGGTAGAAGAGGTTTGGGCAAATCTGCCTGGATATTATACCACTGTTCTGGTATCTCTTCCTCATCCAGCACAAACTTCGTTCTTTTATCCATTTTATTCTCCTTTCTTAATTCTAATAGTTTCTTGACGCAAACTGCTTCAAAGCTTTTGAACTATTTCTTTCTTAACTTCGCCATAATAAAATTTTTATTTCCATCACCTTTCCTTTCCATAAATAAAAAACCTCTCCATCACTACATAACATTGTAGAGACGAGAGGTTGAATTCCCGCGGTACCACCCTACTTTGCTCTAAAATCAATGTAATTATTGATTCCGGAACACACTTAAAATATTTCAGATACTTCTAAATATCCTATCCTCTGGTAACGGAGGAAGCCGGTCTGACTTACTCTCTAGTAAAAGATTTGAGCCAGGCACCTCACAGACCCATTCAGACACCAGCTTTGCAACCGCATTCTCAGCTTCAGCGGTTCTCTGTATGCTGCTTCAGTGCTTACTATCTCTGATCACAGGTTTTATTAAAATATTTAGTTTTCAAATCAGCTATTAAATATCAGGTGACGAATATTAGCATAATTCCATAATTTTGTCTAATTCTTAGAGTTATTTATTTTTTATGATAATAGGACTTCCTACCTCTTTTTCCAGAGCCATTTTATCAGGAACGAGATGGCTTTCTGCAAAATCGATAACAAGGCTTTTTAAGTCCAGTCTTAAAAGGGGGAAAAGAGGATCGTTTTTCTTTAAATAAAATCCATTATTTATAAGAAATTTAAACGGAATCAGGGGGCTATTCCAGTACATATCTTCATCTATATCATCATTTAATCTTTTACCTATTGATTCTATAGATTTTACTTTTTCTTTTATCAATTCTTTTTCTATCTCAATAAGCAGCCTTTTACCAATACCCATACCTCTGTATTCAGGAATGACATGGATACAGCCTAAAAAAGTACTGTCAGAATCAGGTGGATATACATTAAAGCTCCGTAGTTTTGGAAAAAGATAATAATTTCCGGCCAGAATAATTCCTATACACCGTCCTCCCATAAAAGCGGCTTTGACTTTTCCTCCATATTCCTTAAAGGAAATAATCTTTTTTCTATTATTTTTTTCCCTGACACTTTTCTCGAACAACTTACCTTTTAGAAATCCGGTCAGTTCATGAAAGTTCCTTACAGCAAACAATTCTTTAAAAAAAATTGTCATGTCCCGGTCAAACCAATAACTGCAATCCAGGCATTTGAAATCCAGCTTTTCCAGTTTTTTATAAGAGAGATCTTTGATTATTAAATTTAAATCCATATTTAAAAAAGAAAAAACATTAAATCTTATGTTTTAATAATTATAACACTATGAAGAATTGTTTGAACTTCCAAAATCTCTTTTGAACTTTTAACGTTTTTAATATATATTACTTATTTACAAACAGCCAAGATCATCAAGATTTCTCCGGAACCTGATATGAGTAAAAAAATTACATTCGATTATTGGAAAGACCTGTATTCGAATAGAACCGAATATATGTTTTCCTCTGAAATAAGGGATTTGCTTTCATTATCCGCAAGACCGGAAATAATCTCTTTTTCCGGTGGTCTTCCGGAAGTAAAAGCTCTGAACTTTCAAAAATTAGACAGATATATCAAAAGAATCCTTAAAACAGATGGGGATATAAGTCTTCAATATGGCGAGTCTGTGGGATATTATCCTCTTAAAACCAGATTGATCGAAGTTATGAAGCTGGAAGGTCTTGATACAGTTGAAGAAGATATAATAACTACAACAGGCGGGCAGCAGGCACTTGATCTATTGGCCAAAATTTTTATTGATCCCGACGATATTATTTTAGTGGAATCACCAGCGTATACGGGAGCATTAAACTCATTTAGATCATATGAAGCAAAAATAATCGGCATACCGCTGGATCAAAATGGAATTGACACTTCTATCCTGGAGAAAAAATTAAAAGAGCTAAGAGATAAAAAAGCCAGAATAAAATTTTTATATCTTGTACCCAATTTTTCCAATCCTTCCGGAGTGACTTTAAGTCTCCAGCGCAGAAAAAAGGTTCTGGAACTTGCCAAAAAATATAATATGATGATTCTTGAAGATAATCCTTACGGAATGCTCCGATATAAAGATAAACCTATCCCTACTATTAAGGAGCTTGACAGTAAAGGCGATGGCCATAATGTGATTTACATAAGCACGCTATCAAAACTTCTTGCTCCGGGATTCAGAATAGGATGGATCGTCGCCCCTCATCCAATACTGGAAAAAATAATACTGGGGGTACAATCCAGCATACTATGTGTAAGTACCTTTTCGCAAAGAATTGCTTACGAATACTTTTCGGACCCATCATGGAGAGAAAATATTGATGAATTTATTAAAATATACGCAAAACGAAAAGATGCTATGACAAAAGCCCTGGAAGATAATTTCCCGGAAGAATCCACCTGGTCTAATCCAAAAGGAGGCTTCTTTATCTGGTTGAAACTTCCTCATTATCTTAATACCAAAGAGATCCTGGCCGATGCCGTCAGAAGTAATGTTGCTTATGTTCCCGGAAGCGCCTTCCATGCAGAAGGTAAAGGCATCAATGAGGCAAGGTTAGCTTTTTGCACCGAAAACCCCGAAAGAATTGAAAGAGGTATTAAGATTTTAGCAGGTATAATAAAAGAGAAAATAAAACTATATAAGATTTTTAAATAAAAAATTCAAAAATATCAAACTAATAAAAGAGTGATAAAAATGAAAAAAAATATTGCAGTACTTATGGGAGGAAGATCCCTTGAAAGAGAATTCTCAATAAAAAGCGGTCAGAGAGTATCGAATGCTTTAAGAAAACTTGGCCACAATGTTATAAAGTTGGATATAGATGAATCTATTGTGGATAATCTGAATTCGGAAAAAATCGATCTTGCATATATTGCACTTCACGGAAAAGACGGAGAGGATGGCACAATACAGGAAATTCTGGAAGTGCTAAATATCCCATATACTGGTCCGGGTGTCTACCCTAATGTCGTCAGTTTTGACAAGATAGTCTCCAAACAAATATTTTTAAGTCTTGGCATACCCACTCCACCCTTTTATTTTTTAAATACAAGTTCATTCAGTGAACTGGGTTCACCAAAGCTGCTGCCCTTCATAATAAAAAAAATAGGCCTTCCGATAGTAGTAAAACCATCCGCTCAGGGATCTGCTCTTGGCATAAGGATAGTAAATGATAAAGAAAGTATACCCGAAGCCATAATTTCCGCTTTAAGCTACAGCAAGAAGGTAATACTGGAAAAATTCATAGATGGCGTGGAACTTGCAGTAAGTATTATCGGAAAAGAAAAACCAAGGATTCTTCCCGCTGTGGAGATAGTAACCAAAAAGAATTTTTTTGACTTTGAATCAAGATCCAAAACAGGAGAAACCGACTACTTCGTTCCGGCCAGAATCTCAGTTTCTTCTGACAAAAAAATGAAAGAAGTAGCCATGGCGGTTCATAATGCACTCAAATGCACCAAACTTTCAAGGGTTGATATTATTATGGATACAAAGAAAGAAATTCCCTATGTTCTCGAACTTAATACCTCTCCCGGCATGACAGATACAAGTCTTCTTCCAATGTCAGCGGAAGCAGCAGGTTTATCTTTTGAAGAACTTGTAGATGAGATTATAAAAATGTCTTTAAAAGATTGAACTTTTGACAGAAATAGCCCACTTTGTTAGTATTTCTGGTTGTATTCAACCATATTCTGTCACGATGTGTCCCTGTAGCTCAGATGGATAGAGCACAGGATTCCTAATCCTGGGGTCGGCAGTTCGAATCTGCCCAGGGACACCATATCAAGATTTTTATAGTAATTATATTATATAATAATTGATAAATTATTGACCTTTCCCCCTTTTTCTATTTTACTGGCCCGAATACTAACTTTCAACTTGGACTAGTTTTTGGAGGAAAGGTCAATTCTACCACTTCTTTTCTTTTAATTTCAGCAGCACTTTATGCAAGGAGCTCAAAGAGGCTCTATAACTGGCTTATTCTGCTGTAGTTTCCTCAGGTAATTCTTCTGCGGTATCTGTGCTCTGCTGCGGTACTGTTGTGTCTGGGGTTATGCTGTT
>CAZODG010000093.1:0-4309 GCA_964578525.1 uncultured Actinomycetota bacterium | reverse complement strand
TATCTGAAATAGGAGGAAATATTTCCATTATGTATTCGGTAGCAGGGAGACATCTTGGAAGAGCTCTTTTGACAGAAATAATAGCAGATCAGCTGTTAAAATGGACCCAGGAGTTAAAAGCCGGGGAACCCACTGCAGTCGAATACGTCCCTCCTTCCGAAGGGAAGGGAATTGGCCTCTGCTCGGCACCCAGAGGAGCTCTGGGACACTGGTTAAATGTAAAAGACGGAAGGATTTCTAATTATCAGATAATCACCCCGACTGCCTGGAATGCATCGCCAAAAGACAAAGATGGACAGCCGGGTCCATATGAACAGGCGCTTATTGGCCTTAAAATAAAAGAAAGCAGCAGCCCTATCGAAATCTTGAGAGTTATAAGAAGTTTTGACCCCTGTACCGCATGTGCGGTTCATATGGTAACGCCAAAGAGAGATATGATAGCTAAATATAAAATAGTCTAAAGATTTTAAATGCTTTTTAGGAGGTTCTATGATATTAACCGAATTTAAACCTGTAGAAGAATTACTCATAAAACTGAAAGATGAGAAAAAAATATTCATACTCGGGTGCGGCGGCTGCACGGAAGGAGCCAACACGGGCGGAAAAGCAGTTCTCGCAAGCACAAAAGAAAGTCTTGAGAATGAGGGAAAAACCGTTACCGGTGTTATGGAAATAGATTTTCTATGTCAGAAGGCACTCATCCGTGCCAGAATAAAGCCAAGATTTGATGAAATCAAAAACGCAGATTCTATTCTTGTTTTTTCATGCGGAATTGGTGTTCAGTCAACATCAGCGGTTCTTGCCAGAGTCTGCCATCCTGCTTTAAATACCATAACTTTCGGCGGAATAACCGGGACCTGGCAGGGGGCCGAAAGATGCGATACATGCGGTGATTGCATACTTGATTATACAGGCGGAATATGCCCCTACACCGCATGCCCCAAAAAACTTGAAAATGGAGCATGTGCAGGACAGAGCAACGGCAAATGTGAAACAGATCAAGAAAGAGATTGCGGTTGGGAATTAATATATAAAAGCTTAAAAAGAATGAACAAACTTGATATATTGAATAAATTTATACCTCCCAGAGATTATTCAAAAATGTTACCGTCTCCTGCCCTAAGAAAAACCAGATTATGGGCACTGGATGAAGAGGAGATAATCTAATCATGGAAAATCAAACAGAAAAATCGAATTTCGAAAAAATTCTTGAAGAAGGTAAATTTGCCGTGACCTGTGAAATAGGACCTCCCAAAGGTGCCGGAATCGAAGAAATCAGAGCGGCAGCTGAAGAGTTAAGAAATGTTGCCGACGGAATAAATGTAACCGATCTTCAAAGCTCGGTAATGAGATTGGGATCGCTAACCACATGCCATTTACTGAAAGATTGGGGTCTTGATCCCATATTCCAGATCACCTGCAGGGACAGAAACAGGCTCGCCCTTCAATCCGACCTTCTCAGTGCCTATGTAATGGGAATAAGAAACGTACTTGCTCTTACAGGTGATTACACCACAACAGGCGATCACCCTCAGGCCGAACCTGTATTCGACCTTGATTCGGTTCAGCTGCTGTGGGCAATAAAAAATCTTGAAGAAGGAAAGGATCTGGCAGGAAATGAACTGACCCAAAAACCTTCTTTCTTCAAAGGTGCCGTTGTCAATCCGGGCGCCGATACCGAAGCTGCCTATGAACTTCAGATAATAAAAATGAAAAAAAAGATAGATCAGGGTGCTCAGTTCTTCCAGACTCAGGCTATATTTGACGCAGAGGTATTTAAAAAATTCCTTGAAAGGGTCCGCAAAGAAAATCTTAATGTTCCGATCCTTGCCGGCATAATTCTTTTAAAATCCGAAAAGATGGCCAATTATATGAACAAATTTGTGCCCGGTGTATTTGTCCCGGAGCCACTTGTAAAAAAAATGGAAGGAACGCAAGACAAAGCCTCTATGTGCATCGAGATTGCATCCGGATTGATAGAAGAAGTCAGGCCGTATTGTGCCGGTGTTCACATTCAGGCTCTCGGGTGGGAAAAACATATACCCGCCGTTATTAAAAATTTTAGATAGTCCCGTGAAAAATCCTGAAAAAATCAAAACTATTGTACTGGGTATCGGAAATATTCTGCTCGGAGACGAAGGTATAGGGGTACACATCGTTAAAAGGCTGCAGGAGGAAGATATTCCTTCCGGAGTACAGGTAATAGACGGTTCGACAGCAGGTTTCAGGTTATTTTCTATCTTTGAAACTTACAGGAATTGTAAATTCATTATAATAGATGCCATAGGGATATCGCGTGATTCCTGCGGCGATACAGACGATAATGCTTCAGGGAATCTTTACGAGATACCTTTAAAGGATTTTTACAATGTTGCCGGTTCCGAATATCCGGGCACAGATTTTATTTCCTTTCACCAAACAGCACTTATAGATGTATTAAAATTATTCTATCTGACTTATGGGATAAAAATAGATGGATATTTTATTGGAGTAAATGTCAACGGAAATGGCAATAAAGATAATGCTTTTTCTTTTTCCATGAAATTATCAACAGTAGTAGAGAAAAAAATTCCCAGAATAATCGGATTGGTTAAAAAGAATATAGCATTACTTACCGGTTAACGCCTGTATAATCCCACCAACTGAGCCTTTGCAAGAATACTATTCTCTATTTCTCTTTCTACCTCTGCCCCTTCTGCCGAAGTATCGATATCCAGAGTAGCATTCAATGCAAAAAGTTTGAAGAAATAACGGTGTGTCCCGGAAGGAGGACAGGGACCGCCATATCCGGATCTGCCAAAATCGGTTCTTCCTTCCACCGCATTTTGTGGACAGTTGTTTTCTTTTATTTCTTTAATACCGGGATTTATATTCCAGACAGTCCAGTGAACGAAAGCTCCCCTCGAGGCATCCGGATCATCGACAATCAAGACAAGACTTTTTGCATTCTCCGGCACATTACTTATAAGGAGAGAAGGATTTACGTTTTCACCATCACAGGTATATTTTGATGGGATCAATTTATTGTTTTTAAAAACCGGGCTTAGAATCTCCATAATATTCCTCCAATTTCTAAGTATTAATTTTATATAATAAATAATGTTATCACTTTTAAGTGTCGATTTATAGCTGGCAGTAATCTTAAAGAATATCAAAAATTTAGTTATATAAAATTTATAATGAGTAAAGATTATGATAGAATTAATATTGATTGTTATCGTAACAGAAATGTGGTAAAAAAATGTTAGACAAAGAATTAATTGAAAAAATTGGAAAAAAATTAAAAGAAACGCAATCTATCAGGAATTTGAACAGTAAAGATTTCAGGTTTAAAAACTGGCATGCCAGCACCACAAACCTTTTAAGGACCCTGCCGCCCTATTTTATCCAGGATATAAACGATTTCAAAAAGTTAACTTTTATCGATACAAAATATCACCGGGGTAACCGCTTTTCAAATCCTTCATATGATGCAAGATACCTGGAAGATCTGGATTCTGCCTCGACGATCTTAAAAAAGATTGTTTCGACAAAGATAGAGACCCTGCCTGAGAAAGAACCTGTTGTCAAAAAAGAAGTAAATAAATCAGTAAAAGAAAGTAAACCAGAAAAACCTTCCGGAACTAAAAAATCCGTCACAAAAAAAACCGATATCCAAAAAACCGGACTAATTAAAAAAAATAGTTCGGTGGCCAAACCGGGAACTGCCGGGAAAGCAAAAATCGGAAAGGGCGTATCCAGACCCAAAAAACAATCTTCGGGTGGAAAAAAGAAATCCTGAAAAAATATCACCTCATTAGAGTATCAACAACACAGGAATATTTTTAAGGAATAGATTATCATTTCGCAAGTTGCCAGTTTATTGATGAGTAGTCCATGAAGAATTGTTTGGTATTGGTGCCCCTGAGTAGTAGAATATCGAACTGTATTTTGAAGGAATTAGAGGAATTCAGAAAGATCATAGATGTGTCCTTACCCTATTCCTGAAGCTCCCTGTTATTTTAAATATAGAATAACAAAATAGAATAAATACAATAGTAGAAAAATATAAAAACAACTGTAAACGTATGCTTTTTATATTTGGGAGATATATTTTTTAATCTTATCACTTATTATTTAAATATATAAAAATTTGTATATTAAAATATTAATATTTGTACTATAATAAATTATATATAATTATAAGATATTTAGAATATAAGCATAAAGCATTCAGAAAGGATGTCATGAAAAAGTTTTGGTTGAAAGCATTACTTACCGTTATTGTTGTTCTTTTTGTTCTAACCCTGGTACCATCAACAATATTTGC
>CAZODG010000092.1:0-4442 GCA_964578525.1 uncultured Actinomycetota bacterium | reverse complement strand
TAAAGGAACTTGCCGAAAAAGGGGTGAATGAAATTCAGTTTGACTACATAAGAGCGCCTGCAAAAGGAAATATTGCTTATGCGGATTATACTTATAATACCGCTGATAACGATAAGGTCTGGGCCATTACTAGTTTTTTGAAAAAAGTCAGAGATGCAACAAGACAATATGATATAAAAATATCGGCGGACGTTTTTGGATGGACCTTTATAGTGGATAATGACCAGGGTATAGGACAGATGTTGGAGGAAATAGCGCCGTATCTTGACTATGTATATCCTATGCCTTATCCATCTCATTATTCTACGAACTTTTTAGGGTATGAACTTCCGGAAGCACATCCATACGAGGTGGTAAGCTATACCCTTAATAAAGGTCTGTCAAGGATAGATGATACCGGATGTATGGTAGTCCCCTGGATACAGGCATTTAGCCTGAAGGTGAAATATACCGAAAAGGAAATTCTAAGTCAGATTCAGGCTGCAGAAGATCTGGGAATAAAAGGATTTTTATTCTGGAACGCAGCAAATAAATATGGAACAGTAGAAAAAGTATTGAATGCCAGAGAAAATGAATGAGAATTTGATTTTTACTAATTGATTTGAAATATAAGGGGGAATTCTATGGAGATTGAGGAAAATTTTAAATATGGTGGGTGGGAAAACTGTATCCGCCTTACGAATGGAGAAGTAGAAGCAATAATTACTACTGATGTTGGGCCAAGAATTATAAGGTTTGGATTTAAAGGAGATCAAAATCTTTTCGGGGAAATGAAACAGCAGCAGGGCAGGACCGGCGGAAATGAATGGGTGACATACGGGGGACACAGATTCTGGCACGCGCCCGAGGCCATGCCGCGGACATATTTTCCTGATAATAATCCTGTTAATTACCAGTGGAACGGAAAAACTCTTAAGCTTATCCAGGATGTTGAAGACACGACAGGCATGCAAAAAGAAATGGAGGTAACTCCCGGACAGACAAATAATCAAATAACGGTATTGCACAGACTCATCAATAAGAATATCTGGGAAATAGAACTTGCACCATGGGCAATTACTGTTATGGCAAAAAATGGCAGAGCTATAATACCGCAGGAGCCCTACCGGACCGGCGGAGGAAGCCTCCTTCCGGCACGCCCGCTCGTTCTCTGGCCCTATACAGAAATGAAAGATCCCAGATTTATCTGGGGGAATAGATTTATACAGATAAAGCAGGATCCGGAAGCAAAGAATTACCAGAAAATCGGGGTTTTAAATACGCTTGGATGGACAGCATATTATCTTAACGAACAGCTTTTTATAAAAAGATACAGGTTTGATCCGGAAGCCCATTATCCTGATTTTGAAGCAAATGCGGAAGTTTATACCAATCCTGATATATTGGAAATTGAGACACTTGGGGGAATGAAAAAATTACTTCCCCAGGGATCTACAGAACATGTCGAAAACTGGTTCCTATTCAATGCAAAACTAAATGAAGATGAGGGGCAGATGGAAAATGTGTTAACCTCTTTAATCAAAAAGACGGATTTATAAATCACTATCGCTTGTTGTTGTAATCGCTTACTATCTTTGCTATTTCTTTTATATGTTCTGGCGTACTTCCGCAGCATGCTCCCAGTATCGATGGCTTATAGGGGAGATATTTGGATATATTGGAAGCCATGATTTCCGGGGTCTCGTCAAATATGGTTTTGCCATCCACCAGCGAAGGCATTCCTGCGTTAGGCTGAAAGATGAGTCTGGCATTTACATTTGCTTCTCTCATCTTTTTAACCACATTTAACATGGCACCCGAACCGACGCTGCAATTTGCCCCGACGATGTCACCGCCGGCATCGATTAAAACATTCACAACGTCTTCGGCCTTATTACCCATAAGTGTTACTCCATTTTCACCAAAAGTAAGGCAGCATGCAATGGGGATATCTTTTGATATCTTTCTTATCGCTTTGATTGCAGTCAATGCTTCATTTAGATCCATTATCGTTTCGATGGCTATAAGATCTACTTTTCCTATAAAGATATCTGCCTGTTCTGAAAATGAGTTCAGAGCTTCTTCATATTTCAGGGGGCCAAAAGGATCCAGCAGTTTACCGAGGGGCCCTATGTCTCCGGCAATGAAAATAGGTTTGCTATCGCCGGATGTGGTTCTATAGATATCGATTGCTTCATTTACCGCACTCACTGCGTTCTCATTTATCTCTTTTGTTTTATTTTTAAGTCCATGGAATTCGAGTTTGGTTGGAGTGGAATTTAAAGTATTGGTAATAATAATATCTGATCCTGCTTTAAGGTAGCCTAAATGTATATCTATTATTTTTTTTATATGGCTGCTGTCCAGATTTAGAGAATCGGGCAGCACAGAAAAACCCGATGTCATCAGGGTTGCCCCCATAGAACCATCGGAAACAAGAATTTTTTTGTCCAGAATGTCTAAAAATTCTTTTCTATTGGCATTTTCGTTTATCATTTATTTCTTCTCTGCCATTTTGTCTTTTTAAGCATCTTTTTATGCTTTTTCTTTCTCATTTTTCTTCTGCGCTTTTTGATAACAGAACTCATAGTACTTCCTTGCTGGTTTATATCTTTATAAAATAGAAAAAAATTTAGATATGAAGAAAACTTCTCTCATATCAGGTAAGCTATTATATCAGAAATATTCCTGTTGTTGTATGAATAACTTTGAAAACTTTTATTGGATAAAAAGTTTTTAAAGGATTGGTTTTAGTATGTTACTTTTCCTTTATGCGGCGATTGATACAAAAAGCTACAAGAAAACTAACAGATTGAGAAGGATAGAACCATAAAAAACTAAAATTTTTTGATAAAAAATATTTTAAATATAGATTTCTATTGACATACAATATGTAGTATATTAATATTTAGATACACACAATATAAGGAATCAAAATAATTCTCCCGAAACAGTAAGAAATGTAAATTTGCGAAGATTAAAATAATTGTTTAGACGTTTTCCGGTGGAGAATACCCTCTTTAGTGAAGGAGTCCAAAATTGAGACAAAAGATATTTATTAAGTTAAATTAGTTTTATTAAGTCACTAATTTAAATCACGGTGGTGTTGATTTATGAAAGATACCAAAAAATCGAAAAGTAAAAAGAGCCTTAGTGATTATTACTCCAGCAAAAAAATTGATCTTTCCGAAAATGCTGTAAAGGTCCTGGAGAGAAGATATTTAAAAAGGGATGAGGAAGGAATTCTTCTGGAAAAACCCGGAGACATGTTTATAAGAGTTGCAGGAAATATCGCATCTGCCGAAAAGAAGTATGGCAAGACAGAAGAAGAAGTAAAAGAGATAGAGAAGCAGTTTTTTGATATCATGGCAGATCTTGATTTCCTTCCTAATTCTCCGACTCTGATGAATGCAGGAAAAGAACTTCAGCAGCTGGCGGCGTGTTTTGTTCTGCCCGTAGGAGATTCCATGAGTGCTATTTTTGAGGCACTGAAGGAAACGGCACTGATCCAGAAATCCGGTGGAGGAGTAGGGTATTCGTTTTCCAATATAAGACCGAAAAATGATGTGGTCCTTTCTACCAAAGGTGTTTCAAGCGGACCTATTTCTTTTATGACTGTTTTTAATGCGGCGACTGATACTATAAAGCAGGGTGGAACCAGAAGAGGTGCAAATATGGGAATACTGAGAGTGGATCATCCCGATATTCTGGATTTTATTACCTCAAAGGAAAATAATGAGAAATTGACCAATTTCAATATTTCGGTGGGAGTTACGGAAAAATTTATGAAAGCTGTCGAAAATGACGATGAGTATGAAATCATAAATCCCAGAACCAAAGAGGTAGTAGGCAGATACAGGGCAAAGGAAGTGTTCGGTAAGATTGTAGAACATGCCTGGAAGAATGGCGATCCGGGAATTATATTTCTTGATAGACTGAATAAAGATAATCCCACCCCGAACCTTGGGCAGATAGAAAGTACAAATCCATGCGGCGAGCAGCCTTTACTTCCATATGAGGCCTGTAATCTGGGATCCATAAATCTGGCTCATATGGTAAAAGAGGAAGAGGGCATAAAAAAAGTTGATTATGACAGATTAAAGAACGTCACTTATACAGCGGTAAGATTTTTAGACGACGTTGTCGATATGAGCAGGTACCCTATCGAAAAAATAAGTAAAATGGTTCATGGTAACAGAAAAATAGGTCTGGGGGTTATGGGATATGCTGACCTGATTATAATCCTTGGTATACCATACGACAGCGAGGAGGCGCTTGAACTTGCCCAGAAGATAATGAGTTTTATTCAGGATGAATCCAAAAACGCATCACGGGAACTGGCAAAAGAAAAAGGGATTTTTCCAAACTTCAAGGGGAGTGTTTACGATAGCCCCGATGGTTACGAGATCAGAAATGCAACGACTACCACTATTGCCCCTACGGGAACCCTGAGTATTATAGCT
>CAZODG010000091.1:0-4543 GCA_964578525.1 uncultured Actinomycetota bacterium | reverse complement strand
TATGGTGATAGGTGCTTTCTTTAGTGAAGTCGGTACAAAACTTTTAACCTATCTTTCAGACTATGATACCAGCAGCAATATTTTGATTGAACATCTTTCCAGGGTTAAGGAATGGACAGTTAAGGACTTCAAAGATACATATAAAAAATTTAAAGGATATAAGTCAAATATCAAAATAAATACTGAAAATCTTGGAAATTTGAAAGATTTTTTAATCAAAAAGCGGGAGTTTTTACTAAGATTGCTGGAGAATCCCAACTTGCTGGAGCATGAATCATTTACAGATCTTCTGTGGGCTGTATTCCATTTAACCGAAGAATTGGAAAAGAGGGAAAACTTTGAAAAGTTACCCGGAGCAGATTATGAGCATCTGATTGGTGATATCAAAAGAGCCTACAATGCAATGATTTTAGAGTGGATTGCATATATGAAACACCTGAGAAACAACTATCCATATTTATTCTCATTGGCTGTCAGAACCAATCCTTTCGACCTCAAAGCTTCACCAATAATAATGACAGGTTAAGATAAATAAAATGGAAGAACTTACAAAAGAAGAACTGCAAAAATATGATGGCAAAGAGGGAAGAAAAGCTTATGTTGCCTGTGATGGAAATATTTATGATGTTACGGATAGTTTTTTATGGAAGGATGGAAGACACCAGGTGACTCATTCTGCTGGAGAAGATTTAACTGGAGAACTCAAGGAAGCCCCGCATGGGATAGATTTTCTAAAAAGGTTTCCCTTAGTGGGCAGATTGAGGATATAATTATTTTATCAGCACTAGACTTAATATCATGACTATCATTCCGGCAATGAAGCTTACTATAGGAAGATGAAGATATCCATAAGATTTTGAAACTGGCATGAGTTCATCAATGGATATAAAGACCATAAGTCCCGCTATTCCTGAGAGCATGTACCCCAAAACCTGCGGGTTTAAAAAAGGGAGAAGAACCAGGGCTGTAAGTATTGCCCCGATTGGTTCTACTACTCCTGATAAAAATGACCACAGAAAAGCCTTTTTTCTGCTGCCGGTTGCCTTATATACAGGGGCAGATACAGCGATTCCTTCAGGGATATTATGAATGGCAATAGCAATGGCTACGGATATTCCTAATTTAACATCCACCATTGAACTATAAAAAGTTGCCATTCCTTCAGGAAAATTGTGAATTCCTATTCCGAGTGCAACGAAAAGGCCGGTTCTTAAGAGTTTCCTATTAGTTTTGTCATTTATTTTTTCTTTTTGCCCTATATATTCATGAGGTATCAAATAATCAATTAAAAAAATAAAGATAAAACCTGCAATAAAAGCTATACTGGCTCTTGTGAACCCTAATTCTTTAAAGCCCGAAGGAAGAAGTTCAAAAAAAGAGATTCCTATCATGACTCCTGCCGTAAAGCCCAGGACGGCACTCATAAATTTTGAGTTTTCTCTTTTAAATATAAGACCAATTAAACTTCCGATAGTGGTAGAGAGGCCCGCGATAGATGTTATAATTAACGGTGTTATTATTTGTGGATCCATCTTCTAAAGTTCTAATATTAGATTTATTTTTAATAACAGCTTATTTACTCCAAAATTCATTTTATTATATTTATTTATCCGGAGTTTGTCTACTGACCGGAGTAAATTTTCCTATTATCTGGTAGAAAATCAGCGATAACAGCTATAAATCTCTTTCAAGAAATTACAATACGAGATATAATTTAAACATTACAGAAGATTTATATATTGGAACTTTAAGTGATTTAATACTGGTTATTTAAGCCGGGCCGGTGATTTTAATCGAATAAAAAATAACGATTTTTTTAAAAAATTAATATGCTATAATTGTTTGAAATATTATAGATTTATAATAATTATTTAGTCAGGCGATATGGAAAAAGGTAATAGATTTTATACAATAAAAGAAGCTACGGACATTCTGGGGATCAGCGAACAGGAAGTAATGAATATGATTACACAAAAAAAACTTCCTGCCATAAAAATGGAGAAATCTATAAAGATAAGAGAAGCGGACCTGGAAAATATACTGAATAGTTTTGGAATAAAACAGGCAGAAGGTAAAACCGGAGCAGAGAATGACATGGTAATACAGTTAGAAGAAATAGAAGACAAAGTTGAAACCGGAGAAGAACCCGATGAGGGGAAAATGGAATCGGAGAAGTCGTATGAGGACCTTCTCAGGAAAAAGAAAGAATTGGAAGAAGACATAAATTACCTGCAGTATCAATATGATGAATTTAAAAACAAAATCAAGAATTTAGTTTCTGATGAGTTTAGGATGTTTTTTAAAAAAATAGATGAAGTAAATCCGGCAGAAGGCAATGAAGTCCTTCAAAATAATCTTAAAAATAATTTAGATATAGACGAAGAAGATGTAGATATAGATAAAGCAACCGGATACCAAAAAGACGGTTATGATGATGAAGAAGAAGCGCTGCTGCTGGAAGATGATGAATAAATAGAAAAGATTGCTGTAAGTATTGATTAAATGAGGGTTTATTATTTTTTGGTAACAATAAAATACAGATATAAACTGACACAAAATAATTTAAGGACTCCAAAAAAGTCAGAGGTAAGATTTCACTTCTGACTTTTTGTTTTGGAATTATATTTGTGAGCTGTTTGGTGTAATATAAAAAAATGGATATCGAAAAGATTACAAAAGAACAACTAATAGATAAACTGGTGGAATTGAACAGGAAGGTTATAGATCTGGAGAAATATGAAGCGCAGTCCACACAGCTGAAAGAATCACTGGCAGAAAGCGAAGGGAAATACAGCAACCTGATCGAAACAGAGTCTGTGGGTATCCTGGCAATTAATAGCAGGGGTATAATAACCTCATGCAACAATGCCGTACTTGATTTTTCAGGTTATTCACGCGAAGAATTAATTGGCAAATACTTCACGAAGCGAGTCAATCTCAGCACAAAAGATATTCCAAAGTATCTTGAGATATTTAAGTCTATTCTGGATGGAAGAGAGGTAAGTTCATTTGAAATTACACAGCATCGAAAAAATGGAGATATTCTTTTTGGAGAAGTCTATTTCGGACCTTTGAAAAATAAAGACAATAAAATTACTGGTTTCAGGATGATTATCAAGGATATTACCGAAAAGAAAAAACTGGAAGATGAGTTCCGGGAGAACAGGGAAAAATTCGATATACTTTTTAAATCTTCAATGGAAGGGATCATTATTCATGATAATGGGAAAATTTTAGAGGTCAATGATGCTTTTACATCTATGTTCGAATGCAGTCCTTCCTATGCTGTCGGCAGATATTTGCTGGATTTTACGGCGCCTGAGTATAAGGAAATTATGACAGAAAAAATGAAATCGGAACATGAGATCCCTTATGAAATAGCAGCTCTGAAAAATAACGGTAACAGGATATTTGCCAAAGTGACCGGCAGGCCGGCTGTCCACCAGGGAAAGAAAGTAAGGATGGAGATTTTTAATGATATCAGCGAACGCAAAAAGGCGGAGAAAAGAATCAGGTATTTGAGTTTTCATGATAAATTGACAGAACTTTACAATAGAACCTATTTTGAGAAAGTACTGGTAAATATTTATAAGGACAGAGATCTGCCTTTAAATTTTATAATACGTGACCTGAACGGACTCAGATTGGTAAATGACGCTTTTGGTTATAATGAAGGCGACAAATTGTTAAAAAGAGTAGCGAAGATATTGAAATTCTGCTCCCGCGAAGAGGATATCATTGCCAGATGGGGCGAGGATGAATTTTTTGTACTTATGCCCAGATCCACAGAAAATGATGTGGAAGAGGTATCAAACAGAATAAAGAGAATCTGCGAAAAAACCCTGGACCAAAAGATACCTTTAAATATTTCTATGGGAATTTCAGCAAGAGAGAGCCGGGATCAGGATTTAAAGGATGTTATAAAAGAAGCGGAAAACAATATGTATAAGAATAAACTGCTTAAAAGAAAGAGTATTTATAATTCTATCATTTCCTCTCTGGAAAGAATATTATGGGAAAAGAATCGAGAGACAAAGGAGCACGCGGATCGTCTTAAAAGATTGATCCTTCAGCTTGGAATGGCCATTAATCTGCCGCAAAATAAACTGGACGAGCTGATACTTCTTTCTACTCTCCACGACATCGGAAAAGTAGCCATCCCTGATGCAATCTTAATGAAAAAGGGCAAATTAAATGCAAAAGAATGGAAAATCATAAAAAGGCATCCGGAAATAGGATATAAGATTGCCGAATCTACCCCTCAAATTGCGTCAATAGCCGAGGATATTCTGTCACATCATGAGTGGTGGAACGGAGATGGCTATCCCCAGGGGCTGAAAGGTAAAGATATCCCCGTTAATGCATGTATCGCTTCTATTGTGGATGCTTATGATGTTATGACATTTGGAAGGAATTACAAAGAAGCGATTTCCGAGGAGGAGGAGGCAAAAGAAGAATTAAAAAGATGTGCGGGAACTCAATTTAACCCAATGTTGGTAGAGAAGTTTGTCATGTGCCAGGAAAAGTTAAATTGATATTTAAG
>CAZODG010000090.1:0-4689 GCA_964578525.1 uncultured Actinomycetota bacterium | reverse complement strand
GATTGCTGCTGCGGTTTTCAATTTTTTAAGGAATTCCAAATTTGACCCCGGGGATATAGAAAATGTTGCAATTTCCTGTGTTGTTCCAGGTATACTTGATGAAATCATTAAAATGAGCTATAGATATTTTAATCAGTCTCCGTTTATAGTAACAGGCAATGCAAGATCCGACCTTATTATTAAATACGATTATCCCGCGGAAATAGGAGCGGATAGGATCGCTAATTCCGTAGCGGCAAAAGAATTATATGGTTATCCGGCAATCGTAGTGGATTTTGGGACAGCTACCACTTTTGATATATTAACACCAGGAGGAGAATATGCAGGCGGTGTAATTGCCCCCGGTATAGAAATTTCATCCGAAGCACTTTTTAGCAATGCTGCCAGATTATCCAAAGTCGATTTGAACTGGCCGGAATCAGTGGTGGGGAAAAATACAAACGATGGAGTCCGTGCCGGTATATTATACGGATTTCTGGGACAGGCTGATTTTATTATCGAGAAGATAATAGAAGAACTTAATAAAAATTATAAAGATTTTAAACCTGGGGTAATCGCCACCGGTGGTCTGGCATTTCTTATGGAAGGTAAAAGTAAGTGGATCAAGACTTTTGATACCGATTTAACGCTGAAAGGCTTAAGGATACTTTTTGATAAAAATAAATAACGAATTTATTGCAGCATGGTCACTTCAGCAAAAAGAATGTAGCGCTTTAATAATTTGAAATCATTTAAATTACCCGATCTAATAGATGAACTCGAAAATTTAGTTTTAAAATATTTTATAGATTATGTACCCGCCGGTCTTGCAGAAAGACTACCGGTATCCGATACGAATAAACATAAGTTTGATTTTAATATCCCGGATCACTCATTTAAAATCGGAAATGTAAAGATAAAAAATCCTCTCATTTCCGCTCCGCTTGCCGGAATAAGCGATAATACTTTCAGGATTTTTGCAGGATTTTTTGGATCTGCCCTTAACTGTACCGAAATGATAAGCAGCTATGGTATTGTTTACGGACATAAAAAGAGTTTAAACCTATCGGATATCACCGCTTATGAAAGACCCTGCGCCATACAGATATTTGGTCCGGATCCGGAAATAATTACTGAAGCTGCACTGCGAATCGAGGACAGAGCGGACATTATAGATATCAACATGGGATGTCCGGTTCATAAAGTACTCAAGGCTAAAAGCGGAGGATATCTCATTCAGGATGAAGAAAAAGTCGAAAAAATAATAAGCAGGCTTTCTTCAGCATTAAAAAAACCGTTGACTATAAAGACGAGAATTGGCTGGGATGCTGGGAGTATCAATATTTTGAATATTGCAAAGATTGCCGAATATTGCGGAGCAAAAGCTATTTCTATCCACGGGAGGACTGTAAAGCAGGGATTTGCCGGAGAAGTAAATTATAAACTCATAAAGAAAGTAAAAGAAAAGATAAAAATCCCGGTAATAGTCAGCGGAGATATCAACTCTCCCGGAAAAGCTTTAGAAATACTGGATTATACAGGCTGTGACGGGATAATGATTGGCAGGGCAGTAAAGGGAAAGTTGTGGCTCCTTACCAATATATTGATATTTCTTCTGACCGATTATAAAGAATCAGTAAATAAGATATTTGATTCCGTATCTAATCCCGGTCTTGAATGGAAAAAGGAATTATCGAAGTTATATTTGAAATTCATGATCTATTTCAAGGGTGAAGATAGAGGAATCAGGGAGTTCAGAAAACGTCTGTCATGGATCTTCAAAGGTGAAAAAGAAATATCAAAAAAAAGAGAGGAATTTTTTAAAATCGATAGTTTCAAAAACGCTGTAAAACTAATAGATAACATCTAAAAGTAGCTTAATCGTTCCTTTATTCTGCTTTTTTGTCTAATAATAATCTATTGTTTAATAATAAAGATATTGCTCACGGCTTAGGCGGAATTTTTGCATCGCTTGCTACCTGAACACCTATTGCTATCTCGCTTATAATTCCTTTTTTAATATATATAGGTCTTACAATTTTTCTTATGGCCGGAAGTTTGATCGAAAAAATTATGGTACCCAGTATGCATATCCCTCCGCTTATCAATAACGTATTTGGAGCACCGATCCAATTGGCGAGGGCGCCTTCAAGTAAATTACCAAAGGGCGTCATTCCCATGAAAGCCATTGTGAAAAAACTCATAACACGCCCACGTTTATCATCTTCGGTTATTGTCTGCAAAATAGTATTGGATGAAGCTATATATATTAACATACCAAACCCGCCTATCAGCATCATAAAAAGCGAAAACCATAAAATCCGGGATGTCGAAAACAATATCAAACTTATTCCGAATATACCGGCGGCTGCAGCAAGAATTCGTCCCAGACCACGGACAGTTTTTCTTGAAGCAAGATAAATTCCTCCAAGTAACGCGCCTATACCCCCTGCAGACATCAGGAAACCGAGAAGATTGGGACCGCCATGCAAGAGGTCTCTTGCAAAAACAGGCATAAGTATGGTATAAGGCATACCGATAAAACTTAAGAGTCCCAGGAAAAGTAAAATCGATCTTATCGGAATAAAACCGAAGGAATATTTGAAACCTTCTTTTATGTCATGAAAGATATTATTTGAATGCCTGTGTTCCGGTTTTTTCTTCAGTCTCATAGCAAGGAGAGAGAAGATAACAGACATAAAAGTTATACCATTTATCAGAAAACAAAATCCTTCACCGACGGCAGCTACAAGTATTCCGGCAATTGCTGGGCCGATTAATCTTGCGCTGTTTACCATCGAAGAGTTCAACGCGATTGCATTTGCAAGATCACTTCTTTTTTCAACCATCTCGATTACGAAAGCCTGTCTCGCTGGCATATCAAATGCATTGACGAGTCCCAGACCAAGGCTAAGAAGGATAATCTGCCAGATGGTTATTCTTCCTGTCAGTGTCAGAAAAGCCAGAAGGAATGCCTGAATCATGGATAAAGACTGCGTCACCACCATTATCCGGTGCCGGTTCCATCTATCTACAAACACCCCCGAAAAGGGTGCAATGAAAAAATATGGAATCTGGCTGAAAAATCCAACCAATCCAAGCAGCAATGCGGAATCTGTAAGATCATACACGAGCCAGCTTAAGGCTATTACCTGCATCCACGTTCCAATAAGGGAGACGCTCTGACCGATAAAAAATAATCTATAGTTTCTGGATTTTAAAGATTGAGAGATTACCTTAAAGTTATTTTTAAAACCTGAAATAAATTTTCTGACATCCATATTACAAATAAATTAAAATTAACGTTAATAACATTGAGCTTAAATATATTCTTAGATTTATACTACTTTATGAAGTTTTTTAAAAGATGATTTTGTCAATAATTTTACCACCTTTATTTTCTTTTAAATCCTATCCGGAGTTGATAGAATATATATACTTCGCAGAGGATGTTTTATCGGGATGTAGCGCAGCTTGGTTTAGCGCGCAGCGTTCGGGACGCTGAGGCCGGGGGTTCAAATCCCCCCATCCCGACCAGGTATATAGAGTTGATAAAAATTTCCATAGAGTGAAACTTACGATGTTTAGTTAAAATGAGAATATTGGCTGAAAGGTAGCTGCTATCATGCGAAAAATAATAGTAATGATAATAATTAGTTTAATAGGATTGTTATTTGTTTGTAGTTGTGCGCAAGATATGGAAGATTTTGAAAAAGGTGATATCGAAGCTACAAGGAAAGTGCTAATTGCCGGGACGGAAAGTGAATTTAAACAAAATGTTGTTAACAAAGTAATAGAAACACTGGGAACTCAAGATTATTATTTTAAAATTATCGGCTTAAATCAGTTGGACAAAGAGGAAACTGAACCATATGGTGTAATCTTGCTAATTAGCTCATTTATGATTGGTAAAATGGATAAACAAGTAACTCAATTTCTTCAAAAAGATCCGAATAATCCAAAAGTAATTGTTTTTTATACAACTGGTGATGATGATACGCCGCCTTCGGGGGAGGCTAAACCAGATATTGAAGTAGATGCGATAACTTCGGCTTCCTTGCCTAATCGTATAGATGAACGAGCAGATCAATTAGTTACTCTGATTGAAGAGAGGTTTTAAAGCAGGATCCATTTACAGGGATATACTTTATGCAATAGACTCAGCATGGTCCTGTAATTGCGAGCACGGGCTCTTACAAAAAGGAGTGTAGATTGGATAAGGCAGACGTCGGCAAAGAAATGATGCAGTAATATGATGAAAGAGCAAAAGAATACGATTTAATTTATGGCGGTAAAGGACCAGCGAGCTTAAAGAAAGATCCATATTTAAGAGATGTTAAAAAAATTTTTTCTATTGTTAAAGAATATGGGACCGGCCGTATCATTGATATAGCCTGCGGCACAGGTTTCTGGTTTCCTAAATATGCAAAGAACTGCGCGGATTTTACTTTTGTTGACCAATCAAAAAAAATGCTTGAAGAATGTAAAAAACGGGTTATATCTTTGGGCTATACAAACAGAGCAAATTTTTTTCAAATGAATGTACTGGATATTGAGTTCAATACCAAATTTGACAGTGCAATCATAGGTTTTCTTTTAAGCCACTTCACTGAGGGACAAGAAAGCCGGTTTTTTTCATTATTAAAAGATATTCTGGCAGATGATGGAACGTTTTTAGTTCTGGACAGCGCGTGGACAGATGAACGTAAA
>CAZODG010000089.1:0-4699 GCA_964578525.1 uncultured Actinomycetota bacterium | reverse complement strand
TTGAGAATAAGTTCATAAATTCGATCTGGAAATTTATATCCAGATGAGATGTGGGTTCATCCAAAAGAAGTATGGGGCTATCCTGCGCCAGAGCCTGCGCTATGATTACCCGCTGCTTCTCTCCCCCCGAAAGTTCCGAAAATTTTCTGTCCGCAAAAGGCAATACTCTGGCTTTTTCCATAGCTTCGTCCGCCACATTAAAATCTTCTTTCCTTTCCGTTCCAAATCTCGAGACATATGGATTCCTTCCCATAATGACCATCTCGGCCACGGTAAAGCTGAAACCCGGATTTGTATACTGGGGCACGACTGCTATCATTTTCGCAATATCCTTTGAACTTAATCCCTTCAGGTTTCTTCCCCCTACTTCGATTCGCCCTCTATAATCTTTAAGGATACTGCTTATGAGGTTTATCAGGGTACTCTTACCTGCTCCGTTTGGACCAAGTATCGATATAAAATCTCCTTTTTCTATATTAAAACTGACATCATCCAGGATTTTTTTCTCACCATAAGAAAAATTTAAATTTTTTACCGAAAGCATGTTTCCATTCACATTCATTTTACACTTAAACCTGCCTGTCTAAAAAAACTGCTTTTTCGATTTTACCAGTAGATAAAGGAAAAACGGAACTCCTGCAATTGCGGTTATGATGCCTACCGGAATTTCCCGGGGCATAAGAACCGTTCTTGCAAGAGTGTCCGACACAAGCATAACTATTCCTCCTGCAATCACTGAAGCCGGATATAATATTTTGTGGTCGGGACCTACAAGAAGCCTTAAAATATGCGGGGTTATAAGTCCCACAAATCCTATGATCCCACTCATCGATACGGCAACCGCCGCAATAAGCGACGCCAGTATCAGCAGTGCCTTCTTTACTCTATCCGTCTGTACCCCCAATTGCACAGCTCTTTCATCCCCGAGTGATATTATATTCAGGTCCCTCATGAAAAATCCGGAAATGATGATGAGGACAGTGACAATAGGAGCCAGAATGATGAAATTGCTCCAGGTTGCAGAAGTAAAGCCGCCCATTACCCAGAATACTATTTTTGCCATATCCTGAGTTTTAATGATCATAATAAAATAGGTAATTGCACTTAGCATGGCACTGAGAGCAATGCCGGAAAGAAGGAGTGTGATAACTGATACTTTTCCCCTGATCCTGGAGATATTATATACTAGAAATGTTGTACCTAAAGCACCCAGCAGAGCAAAAACAGTAGTGGTAGAAATACCGGACAGACCTGCACCAGTAACAAAAACCAGCCCTATGGTTGCTCCCAGAGCTGCTCCTGATGAAACACCAATCACAAATGGATCCGCCATCGGATTTCTAAAAAGACCCTGGAAGATTACCCCTGCTCCGGCGAGTGCCATTCCGACAAATACGGACAGTAATATCCTGGGCAGTCTGATCTGTGAAATTATTACAACGTCCTGATTTTCAATAAGATCGGTATTTACAAAATGATTTATCCCCGGTATATGGCTTGCCAGTATCAGGGCCGTATCCTTAAGGCTGATTTTTGCAACCCCGGTTGAAGTGGCAATTATTATCAGCAGCCCGAGTATTATCAGCAATACAACAACATATTTTAATGTCCTTGTTCCCGTTCTCATTATTCTATTATCTCAAATTCTCCAAAAATTTCAGGATGAATTGCTTTCGCCAGCATTTGCAGCCCTTTAATAAGATTCTGGTTCGGTTGGTAAATAGAATCATCCGGAATAATATAAACTCTGCCGTTTTTCACTGCATCAATACTTGCAAATCTCTGATCTCCTGTTATTATCGACGGATCCGCTGCAATACTTACAGGAGCGATTATAATATCCGGATTTTTTTCTATCAATCTTTCGACGCTATACTCGGGCCATCCGGTCAGATTATCTTCTGCTACTATATTTATTCCACCTGCTTTTTCTATAAGGTCGTTAGTGTAGGTATCGTATCCTATGCTCATTAATGGTTCGCTATTTATCTCCAGGAAAACTCTCGGCTGCTGTTCGTCACTTAAATCCTTAACCTGGTTATATATTTCATCGACCTGTTTTCTGAGTTCGTTTACAAGTTCTTCTCCCTTATCGCCAAATCCGATTATTTTACTGATATTGGCTATCTCATCATATACACCCTCGATACCCTGAACATTGATGACTCTGTAAATCTCGATTCCAAGTTCACTTATTTTTCCGAAATCATCCTCGGGGCCGCCGGTAGGTGCTATCAGTATATCCGGATTCAGTTCGGCTATTCTTTCTACATTGGGGCCAAATGCATCGCCGGCACCTTTAAATCCTTCTGCCAGCGGATCATGTTCTGACACGCTCCAGCTGTCGACTTCTACTACCAGTTCCATTGCGCCAAGAGCATCTATTATCCCCAGTGCACTTGGAGCAAGCACGATAATACTTGCGGCAGGTCCGGCGAGTTCTATTATATTCTCATCGCCATCCACAACTCTTACCGGGGTTTTTTCTGCTTCTCCTATTCCTACAACCCCAATATCCCCCGTGTTTTTACATCCCGGGAATACACCCAGAGCAGCTGCAACAATAAAAATTGCAACAACTACGATTACCAGTATTTTGCTTTTAGACATTGCTTCTCCTTTGATCTTTCTATTATTTATAAATAAAAAAAACTCCCACCTTCTTCGGATGAGAGTTTTTATAAATAAAAAATCATCCTCTTTCTGCCGAAGAGAGATAACTAAAATACTTAAAGGTTTCCTGGCTTAAGGGACTTTACTCTCCGCCTTCCCGGCAATCTTTTGCCAGTGGCTTAGTTAGAGAGCACGCACCCTATCACAGTGGCGGGACCGCTCCAGATTTGAACTGGATTCCCTAAAATCAAAATATACTTACTGTATAAACAATTATTTATTTAAAAGAGCATTTTTGTTTTCCGATTTTCAATATTACTATAAAAAAAAAGAAAAGCAAGCCGATCAGATCATTTTATTTTCGTTTAACCATTTTAAAGAATCTTCAATTGATTTATTAATGGTCATAGGCTCATAGCCAAGTTCACGACTGGCTTTTTCATGGCTGATATATGAATTACTTAGCAGAGTATTTACGGAATAGTAAGTAAACCGCGGAGTTTTATTTGCTAACTTATAATAGATAGGAGTAATGATGCCTAAGGTTTTAACAAGCCATGCAGGAACTATATATTTTGGTGATTGTGCCCCACTTACTTCGCTGAGTATTGACATCATTTTATTCATAGTAACTCTTTCCCCGGATAATATATAATAATGACCGGTTTTTCCATTTTCAGCAGCCAGTATATGTCCTCTGGCCACATCTCGGGCATCAACAAAATCATAAGCTCCGTTTGTAGTTATTTTCATTTTACCTCTGGCAAAATCAATGAATGTCCCTGTTATCAGTGATCCCCTGAAATCAAACGGGCCTATAACGCCGGTCGGGCATACTACCACCGGATCCAGTCCCACTTTAGCTGATTCTATGACTTCCTGGCTGGCAAGAGCCTTTGACCGGTCATATTCGCCCCTGCGGCTGTTAATATCAAAAGGCATATCTTCATCTATAACCGTTCCGTGAGGGGGCTCCTTAAGAGCATGTATGGAACTTGTATAAACTAACCGCCTGACTCCGCATTTAAGACAGGCACCTATAACATTTCTGGTTCCTTCAAGATTGACCCTGCGGATCAACGCTCTGTCTCCTGGCATTATCGATATTATTGCCGCAAGGTGATATACGGTATCCGCACCTTTAAAAGCTCTCATCAAAGAATCTTTATCCAGAATATCGCCCAGAACCTTTTCTATTTCCAGGCCTTCAAGTGAAGAGGTATCGGAAGTTGGGCGCACCAAAACTCTTACTTTTTTACCCTTATCCAGCAATTCCCTGGTAAGTATATTGCCAATATATCCAGTTGCGCCGGTTATGACTTCCATAATATAAATTATAATTTTTAATAAACAGCTTATCATTATATCAACTTAAAAAAATTAGATATATAAAATATCCTAATCTTAGAATTTTAATAATGGAGTAATTGCTGAACAGAAAGTTTTAAGTGTTTTTGAGAAATTTTGCTGCCAAAAACTTAATTGTTTATTGGAATTAATCTATTAGTTAAGTTAACCTAAGGATATTTGAAATTTTATTAAATTCTATAAGAAAACAGGAACAAATTTATTTATTATTATTAGATATATTCGAAAACCATAAAGTCTTTTCAAATGTTTATTAAAGTCTGTAAAAACCGAAAAATTAAGCAAATTTTATTCCAATTTCTTTTAAGATAGGTTCATTTTTTAATTTCCAAATCGGACAAGCATGGTTTAATCTAAAAGGGTCACAACCGAAATGTACTCCTATTACTCTACCCGTAGCGATTTCGAAAACCGGTGATCCAGAGGAACCTCCTGTTGTTGAAGAATCATGGAATATCGCTTTTATATTCATAGTATATTCTTCCCCAAAATATTCACGTGGTGGAAATTCATAATTCTTATAATCTTTAACTATTCCAGGAGAAATTCTCTTTATGTTAAAAACTTTACGAAAAACTATATTAAATGCTTCCTCTACATCTATTCCATATTTATCGCTACAATAATCAACACCAGGATCGCCAGGATAGCCTACAATATATATTTTTGATTTAAACATTTTATCCAATTCTTCTTCACCAAAAGTTAAAGGGTTCGG
>CAZODG010000088.1:0-4840 GCA_964578525.1 uncultured Actinomycetota bacterium | reverse complement strand
TTCTATTGCTGTAGGAGCTTATGATTCTCATATGGGAGCAGTGGGGGCAGGAGTTGGGCCGGGTATTTTTGTAAAGATAATTGGTACTTCCTGCTGCGATATAACAGTAAGCCCCAAAAATGAAATCGGAGAAAAACTGGTAGCCGGTATATGCGGGCAGGTTGATGGTTCTGTAATTCCGGGTATGATTGGACTGGAGGCAGGACAATCTGCTTATGGAGATGTTTATGCATGGCTTCGGGACATACTTTCCTGGCCCATAGAAAATTTGCTTTCAAGTACTCTGGATAAAAAAGAGATAGAAAAAGCAGTTGATTTAATTTTACCCGGACTTACTGAAGAGGCTTCTAAAATCGATCCCGGGAAAAACAGTTTAATCGCTATAGATTGGTTAAATGGAAGAAGAACCCCTTATGCGGACCAGAAGCTAAAAGGAGCAATTTTAGGTTTGACTCTGGGGACCAATGCACCCAGGCTTTTCAGAGCATTGATTGAGGCAACTGCTTTTGGAGCAAAAGCTATTATAGAAAGATTTAATCAGGAAAATATTAAAATAAACCAGGTAGTAGCAATAGGAGGGGTACCTAAGAAATCACCTTTAGCCATGCAGATATTATCAGATGTACTGAATATGCCTGTAAAAGTGACAAAATCCAAGCAGGCTGTAGCTCTTGGAGCCGCTATATTCGGAGCAGTAGCAGCCGGAGCATATAAATCAGTAGATGAAGCCCAGAAACATATGGCGTCAGGATTTGAGATTGTGTATTATCCGGATAATAAAAATACCTTTATTTATAATGATATATATGCCAGATACAAAAATATAGGAAATATGCTGGAGAATGAATTAAGAAAATGAGTCTTTTGACACTAAAAAAAGAAGTGCATAAGGCCAATATAAGACTCTATCAGAGCGGTCTGGTTACATCTACATTTGGTAATGCATCCGGAATTAATAAAGAGAGATCGATTATAGCTATTAAACCCAGCGGGGTACCTTATAGAAAACTGACTCCTGAAGATATAGTACTGGTAGATCTTGATGGAAATAAAATAGAAGGAAAACTGAATCCTTCTTCTGATACAAAAACTCATCTGGAACTTTATAAAGCTTTTTCAGATATCGGGGGAGTGGTCCATACTCACTCAAGTTACGCTACTGCCTGGGCTCAGGCTGTAAAAGCCATACCATGTCTTGGTACCACTCATGCCGATTTTTTTTATGGAGAGATACCCTGTACCGGGATTATAAAAGACAGTAGTATATTAAAAGATTATGAGCTTGAAACAGGAAGATTAATTGTAGATACTTTTAGATCTATAGATTATCATAATATGAAAGCAGTGCTGGTGGCATATCACGGGCCATTTAGCTGGGGAGATAATGCTGAAGAAGCAGTAAAAATCAGTATAGCACTGGAGGAGATTGCAAAGACAGCGCTTTACTCAATAATGATTAATCCATCACTTAAAAATATAAAAAAGAGCCTGCTTGATAAGCATTATTTAAGAAAACATGGAAAAGGTGCTTATTACGGGCAAGGAAATACTTCTTAATATTCCAAACAAGAACTTAAGCTTATCGGCACCGATTATAATATAATGAAAATATTGTGGGGGGAATAGGCAGCTACTGTTTTTTTATATCAATTATTGTAAACTGCCCAATTTTTTGAAGTTGTCTTTTAAGTCTTTATATAATGATTTATAAATCGCGTATAACTTCTTATATTTTTCGATATTTTCTGCTACAGGATTATTTACTTTATCTTCGATTAATATTTTTTCAATACCTTCTTTGATGCTGGCATATATCCCGCATCCTGCACCTGCGATGATAGCAGCTCCGAAAGCAGCACCTTCTTCAATATTTAAAGTAACTACTTTTGAATTAAAAACATCTGCTATAATCTGTCTCCAGGTATCGCTTTTTGCACCGCCGCCAAATAGGATTATTTTATCCGAATTGATATTGAGGTCTCTCATCAAAGTAAGGCAATCAAGCTGGCTGAAGGCTACTCCTTCCATAATCGATCTTACAAAGTGATCCGGACCATGCAGGTAAGAAATACCAAAAAATACGCCTCTTGCATCCGGGTCCGTATATGGTGTTCTCTCACCTGATAAATACGGTAAAAATACAAGTCCATCAGATCCTGCCGGAACTTGTTCTGCCTGTTTATCCAATAAATTATATCCTTTTATATCAGGGTAATTCTTGATTATTTCTCCGGATGGACCAAACTCATCAAAATACCATCTGAGTGATCCGGCAGCTGAAAGTGTTACTCCTGTGAGGTGCCACTTACCGGGAACTGCGTGGCAAAAGGAATGGACCCGGCCCTGGGGGTCAAATAAAGGTCTATCCATATGTGCGAATACTACGCCTGAAGTTCCTATTGAATCCGAAATAAGCCCGCTTTTTATAATACCGCTACCGACTGCTCCGGCCGCATTATCGCTGCCGCCTCCAACTATAGGTGTACCTTCAATTAGACCTGTAAGGTTGGAAGCTTCTTCACTTACTTTTGAAGATATTACAACAGATTCAGATACTTCCGGAAGTAGGGACTTTTCTATATGCAGTCCGTTTAAAATTTCATCTGACCAATTTCTGGAAGGTATATTCATAAGAATTGTACCGGAAGCATCGGAAACTTCGGTTGCATATGTGTTTGATAACCTGTATCTAACATAATCCTTCGGAAGAAGTATTTTTGATACTTTTTTATAATTTTCAGGTTCATTTTCTCTTAACCATAGTATTTTAGGTGCAGTAAATCCGGGAAGAGCCCTGTTATATGATAGTTTTATAAAACCATCATGCCCAAATATTTCATATATAGTTTCGCATTGCTTGAAAGTTCTTTGATCACACCAGAGTATAGCGGGTCTGATTACATTTCCACCTTTATCTAAAAAGATACTTCCGTGCATCTGTCCCGATAGGCCAATACAGGCAATATTTTTGGAGGAAATTTTTGATTTTTCAATGACATCTTTTATAGTATTTATTGAAGCGATCCACCAGTCATTTGGAATCTGTTCAGCCCAGCCAGGTTTTGGAGTTATTAGTTTATAATCACTTGTACTTGAAGCTATTAGTTTACTGTTTTCATCTATTAACAGAGCTCTGGTTGAACTTGTTCCTATATCGATACCTAATAGAAATTTCATGACTTTTAATTATAGCTACTTTTTATATTATTTCATTCCTTTTGCTAATATTAATTCGATGTCACCACGATGATTTTCCGGATCAAAGTAAGCTTCTATTATTTCTTTATTGGGTAAGCTATTGATTCGTTCATTCATAATATTCATTGCAGTAGAATTTATTTCAATAGCTTTATGGACGGGCATTCTTTCCGGATTGATATCTATGCCAAAATACTCATTATAACCTGCCATTTTTAATGCAAAAAGCGAAGCTTCAGCCTGTTGCCATTCAATGACCCCAACATTTAAATCCTGGTCATAATTACCCATAGGCTGGCTGTTCCAGTGAGTATGGAACAATCTGCCATCTCTTGTTATTCTGCTGAAAGCATAAGGAGCATCTTCAAATCCCATTCTGATATGCCCTATTTCGGGCTGCATTCCCAATAACTTATAACCTTTGTCAATAAGATCTCTATTGATTTTGGATTTTAATCTTGATTCAATATCCCGGCAGGCCAGTAGTCCGTCAACGGTGGTCCTATAAACATTGTTTGGAGCAGGTTCATATGGTTTTGGTTCTATAGCTACCGGAACACCGGGTACTTCATCCATTGCGTAAGCTACTGCATCTTCAAATCTATCCCACATATCATAATAATTCGTACCCAGAGAATAAAGATAACCATCAGATCCCGGCCATATACCAGCATGGTGCAAACCATTGTTTTTTACAAATTTCAAACAATTTACCAGAGTTTCTATTGCTTTGTCTCTATATTTATCAATAGGATTTGACAATGAACCAAATTCATATTCTTTAGGATAAAATATTGAAGGATAACAGGAAAGCAGCTTAATTCCGGTCTCCTGTTCGAGTTTTTTATAAAGGTGATAATTATCTTCATTTGCCTCTAAAGGGTAATGGGCTTCTATAGCCTTAACTCCATATTTTACTATTTCTGCTGCCATCTCTATCCTTTGTGGTATATCTTTATTATCTACATATGCTTCATGAAATCTTCCACCGCCCGGTGTAAAATACCATATGCCTATAGAGATTTTAAGATCAAGGCTGTATGTGTTTAGATGTTTTATTAGTTCTTCCTTAGACCTTCTTTTTTCCTGATAACGAGTGTTTATAATGTTTTCCATAAGACCTTCCTGTTGTTAAAATTATGTTAAAAAATTGAGTATAAATATAATTTTCTTATAAAGATTATTTTTAACTACAATGGTTTTTATGGATTATAGTATGAGAAAAATAATAGTTAGTCAAGTTAATTATGTAAACATGTTAAATAAATGCCTTGACTAACCAACATTTTACTTTTATAATAACTCAAGTCAATGACAATAAAAGACTTTTAAATTATAGAATCCGTATAAAAATAAATCTTAATCAATAAATTGGTAATTAACTCAAATATCTTAAATCTTAATGATAAGGCGATAATGAAGGAAACAGCATCTTACTTATATACTTTTAAATATTCTTAGTAAATTTCAATATTAATATGAATAAAAATAAAGGGAGGAGATGTCTATGAAAAAAATTAGGGATTTGCCTATCTAATATTAAACAAATCCCGGATTATATTTTATCAAAAAAAGTTAATTTAAAAGGAGATGAAAAAGGTGAAAAAAAAGTACTTTTTATGACAGTATCAAGAAAAGAAAA
>CAZODG010000087.1:0-4933 GCA_964578525.1 uncultured Actinomycetota bacterium | reverse complement strand
ATATCTATACTATAAAATTGGGAATATTGAGATATGAAAAAAATAAGTTCGGAGATGTCATAAAAAACCTTGATAAAAATAATATTTCATATGAAATATTATCCGAAGGCGCGGATGCAAGCTGCGTAATCCTTGCCTATCATAACCAGTTCAGGAAAAATGTCGAAGAATACCTCGCCAGTATTTCTTTCGAGGAATCCGATATAACAGGTTATGCCGGTACCATAAAGGAGAATATTGAAAAGATTAAAAAGGGTATCGGTCTTGATGAACATAGAAAAAAACAACTGCAGTTAGAAATAAAGAAAATATCCGGAGAATATAAAAAACCATTGACCGTTTATCTTGACTACATCGAAAATAAACTGGAAATAGAAAGAGCCATAGAATCAGGCTTTTCTACTGATTCCGTATCTTTTCATACCGCATGGGTAAAGCAGACGGATAAGAAACAAATTATTTCTATAATCGAAGATTTCAAAGCTGCAAAAGTAGTAGAAATTCAAGCGGATAAAGATGAAAATATCCCTATTATTCTTGAAAATAAACCATTATTTAAACCTTTCGAGATGATAGTGGAACTTTATGGCGTTCCGAGATATTTTGAGATCGATCCCACTCCGTTTATCTCGTTATTCTTTGCTTTATTCTTCGGTCTTTGCTTAACTGATGCAGGATATGGATTCATAATTGCAACACTTGTATTGATTTTAGCTTTCAGGATGAGAAAAATGAAAAAATTTCTTATGTTGATTTTCATGGGAGCGATTTTTGCAATATTTGGCGGAGTTATTTTTAATGGATGGTTTGGCGATCTGCCTTCTCATCTGGGTATTGGTGATATTTTCAAGAGAATGGCAATTCTTGGAGATCCGATCAACTCCAATGAAGGATCCATGAATTTTTTTAGACTGGCATTGATTGTGGGAGTCGTTCAAGTTTTTTTTGGCCTTTTCATTAGATTTTTTGATAACCTGAAAAGAAAAAATTGGGAAGGAGCATTTCTGGACGGACTTCCATGGATAGTTATAATTTCATCGCTTATCGTGATGTTTCTTTCGACCGGTATGGCAGTAAGCATGCAGCTGGTCTCGGGACCTCTATTTCCGGCCGGCATATCAAAAATCCTTATATGGCCCATGCTTGTCAGCGGGCTGATCATAATTTTCTTTGGGGCAAGAAATGAAAAAAGCTGGGGATTCAGGATATTTATAGGATTTTTAAATCTTACCATAGTCGGCGGGATCACTTCTTATTTAGGTGATTTTCTTTCATATCTGAGACTTATGGCACTGGGAATGGTGACGGCAGGTATTGGCGTGGCTATTAATAGAATAGCATTTCAGTTTGTTTCGATCCCGGTTATTGGAATCGTCCTTTTGATCATAATTTTTGTATTCGGGCATATCTTTAATATAGCAATAAGCGTTCTTGGTGGTTTCGTTCATACGATGAGGCTTCAATATGTAGAATTCTTTCCGAAATTTTATATAGGCGGCGGAAGGCCATTTGAAGCTTTAAAGGATGAACATAAATATATAACAATAGTAGATTGACAATAGGAGGGAAAATGTCGGGTTCATCACTTGGTATGGTAATGGCGGGGTTTGGTGCGGGGCTGGCAGTCATTTTGGCCGGGATTGGTTCATCTATAGGAATTAGTTATCCTGCCAAAGCTGCCGCTGGAGTCCTTTCGGAAGATCCTACACGTTTTGGGAGTATGTTCTTGCTGGTGGTGCTTCCGGGAACACAGGGATTTTATGGAATAGTCGCTGCTTTTTTGATTATCGGAAAAATTACCAGCATTGAAACTCTGACGCAGGGAATGCAGTTGTTCTTTGCGGCTCTGCCTGTAGGATTTGCGGGACTGTTTTCAGGCATATATCAGGGTAAAGTTTGTGCAGCTGGCATCAATCTGGTGGCTAAAAGGGCCAAAGAAGTTATGAAGGGAGTTGTATTTGCGGCACTGGTAGAAACCTATGCTGTACTTGGTCTCCTTATAACTTTCTTCCTTAATAATATGGTCCAGTTTTAGCAGGGTAAAGTTATGGCAGAATTAGATAATGTTTCGAAAAAAGTTCTGGATGATGCCCGGAAAGAAAGGGATAAAATATTGGAAGAAGCCCGGAGGAAAGCTCATGCAATAATAGAGGAGGCTGAAAAAAAAGCAAAGGACATACACCGGAGCGGAAAACTGGAAGCATGGGAAAAATATAAAGAAGTCCTGAATATCGAGTTGTCCAGGGCAAAATCCGAAATAAATCAAAAGATGCTTATGTATAAGATTGGCTTGGTCGAAGATGCCATTGACCGGGCCAGGAAAAAGCTTGCGGGTCTTGATAGGAAAGATTATGAAAAATTTCTTAAGAAAACACTGAAAACATTGGATGTTGATGGAAGTTTCTATCAGATTGGAAGCGAAGAAACAAATATCGATGATAAGATGATCGAATCTATCATGAATTTGAAGAGAGTAAGCGAAAAACCTGACTTTAAAAAAGGCATCAGGATAATAAAAGGGAAAGCAGAATATAATATAACTCCCGAAAGTTTCGTTGATGCGAATATCGATGATACAAGAATGGATACCGCGTTATATTTATTTGGTAAGGAGAAATAATTGGTACGGATCGATTATGACATAAGTGATGACAGCGATTATCTTTTCACATGCGCAGAGTTAAAGAAAAGAGAAACTGAATTTCTGGATGAAAATAGAATTGAGAAGCTGCTGATGTCCGGGGGAACGGATGAGTTTATCAAGACATTGAGGGATACGGTTTATTCAAAATATTTAGATGATTTAGAAAATTCCGGAAATTTTGGAAATGTCGTTCTCGGCGGGTACGGTAATACTGTTAAATTTCTTAATGAGAGGTTAAGGGACGAGCATAAACCGGTGATCGGAATCCTTTTCCTTGAAGAGAACCTGCATAATTTAAAAGTGGTTATTAAATCGATTGTTCTTGATATGGATCTGGAAAATCTTTTCATTCCCATATTAGATTCATATCAGACTCTGAGAGAAGCCGCATTGAAAAGAGATTATAAAGAAATTGATCAATCGATTTCAGAGGTATTTAGTTTTGCGGTAGAAATTGCAGGAGTACAAAAAAATTACCGGCTCATGGAACTTGAAATTGAAAAATTTTATTTAAGTAAGATATTCGATTCTGCCAAAAAAATAAAAAGACAATTTGTTACTGATTATTTGAGACATATTATTGATATATACAATATTCAAAACATCTGCAGAAATAAATATCTCGAAGAAGATTTGAATTTTGATAATTTTATATATGAAAATGGATTTTTGCCAAAAAATTCATTGAAAAGGTTTGAGAGTGAAAATCTTGATTTTTTAATAAAAGAACTGGAATGGACAGATTATGCAGACATGATAGCAAAAGGAATACATACCCTCAATTCCGGTAAGACATTTTCTTCCTTTGAAAAAAGCGAGGGCCAGTTCATTATGGATTTTTTTGATCCTTTGAAATTTACGGTTTCAAATCTTGAAAAAATTTTCCAATTTTTTTTCAGGAAAAAAAACGAACTAAGATATTTGAATATTATATATACCGGTGTTTTTTACGGTATAGATAAAGAAAAAATAAAAAATAGAGTAAAGGTTTAAATGGATATTAAGGTTGCTGCATTTGGTGAAAAAGATATTATATCTATGTTCAAAGCGGCTGGTATTGATACTTTTTCTGTAAACGGTGATATCGATAAAATTTCAGAAGCTGAAGAGAAATTAAAGCAGATCGTATCGGAAGGCTACGGAATTATTTTTATGACGGAAACTATTGCATCTAAACTGGATGATCTGGTCAGGGAATATGCAAACGAAACACTGCCTTCTATAGTGGTGATTCCCGGATTGGGGAAAAGAAACAATTATGCTGTTAAAAATTTAAGAAGGTCAATAATAAAAGCCGTGGGGGCGGATATTATGGCTGAAGAGAGAAATAGGAGCGAGTAAATGGATGATTTAGGGAAAATCGTCAAGGTAGCGGGCCCGCTGGTTGTAGCCGGAAATATGGCAGGTTCCAAAATGTTCGATGTTGTCTATGTTTCCGATAAGAAGTTGATGGGAGAGATAATAGAATTCAATAAGGACCTTGCTTCCATACAGGTATATGAGGAGACGGGAGGCATTGGAGTTGGTGAACCGGTATATCCTACCGGAAGGCCACTGACTGTAGAGCTGGGCCCGGGCTTACTGCAATCTATTTATGATGGTATTCAGAGACCTCTAGATGAAATTTATAAAAATACCGGGGATTTTATCGCAAGAGGTGTCTCTGCTGCGGCACTCCGTAGGGAACGTAAATGGAAATTCGAACCAATGGTAAAAAAGGGTGACATGGTTAGCGGTGGTGATTTCCTGGGATTTGTCAATGAGACTGAAATAGTAAAACATTATATCATGGTCCCGCCAGGAATAGCCGGAGAGGTCAGGTCAATAGAAAAAGGCGAGTTTACGGTCGAAGACACTATAGCAATCATAAAAGGTACAAATGGAGACAGGAAGATCGCGATGATGCAGAAATGGCCGGTCAGAGAACCCAGGCCTTATATTAATAAAATCAGTCCGGATATACCGTTATTTACAGGTCAGAGAGTAATAGATATGTTTTTCCCTATCGCAAAAGGTGGTACAGCTTGTATTCCGGGACCATTCGGTTCCGGTAAAACAGTTGTCCAGCATCAGCTTGCAAAGTGGATCAACGCCGAAATCATTATTTATATAGGCTGCGGTGAGAGAGGTAATGAAATGACAGAAGTCCTTATGGAATTTCCTGAACTTATAGATCCAAGATCCGGGGTTCCTTTGATGAAGAGGACCGTGCTTATTGCCAATACCTCCAATATGCCGGTTGCAGCCAGGGAAGCATCTGTTTATACAGGAATAACTATAGCTGAATAT
>CAZODG010000086.1:0-5008 GCA_964578525.1 uncultured Actinomycetota bacterium | reverse complement strand
TTTGTGGACCTGCTCAGGTCATAGAAATTCCGCAAGAATTTAAAAGCGTAACATCCGGATTTGTTTCAAAAAAAAATATATACTGCGAGAGGGTGCTTTTTAAGACCGGAAATTCTTCTTTACTAAGAAATAAAAATTTTCAGAGCGACTATACTTATATATCCGAGGGTTTGGCTGAATACCTGGTTACAAAAAATGTAAAACTTGTGGGACTGGATTATTTTTGTGTCGATAAATATAAAGATTCAAAACGTAGTGCCCATAAGGCACTTTTCAGATCCGGCATAGTGATCCTTGAAACAATAAATCTATTGGATGTGGCAGAAGGTGAATATTTATTGATTTGTTTACCATTAAAAATCTCATCAGTCGAAGCATCACCATGCAGGGCCGTATTGATAAAGCAGTAATGCTGATAAACTTGCATGAATGGTTACTAAAATATAATCGTAAAGATTCTGGAGTTGTCATTTTATGTCAAAAATTTTATCTCTTGCGAGATCTTTTGGAAAGACTGTGTCAATCGGAAAGGAACTATTAGAAAAAGAAGGTCATAAGTTATATTTTCCAACCGATGATTGCCTTCCCTTAAACGAGAAAAACATAATTGCTTTAATTAAAAAATTAAAAATCGAGGGAATAGTGGTTGGAGCTGATAAAATTACACACGGAATACTGGACGCACTGGGTTCTTCTAAAATAGTGGCAAAACATGGAGCGGGATTGGATAATATAGATATTGAATATGCAACGAAGAAAAATATAGCTGTTACCTTTACTCCGGAAGCCAATGTGCAATCAGTTGCGGAACTGGCTGTAGGATTAATGCTGTGTATTTTAAGAAAAATTCCAAAAGCATTTACCAGTCTTAAGAGTGGTAAATGGGAAGTATTAATGGGCAGGGAAATCTATATGAAAACAATAGGAGTAATCGGCACAGGTAAAATAGGCAGTGCGGTTATACAAAAATTACAGGGGATGGGCGTTAATATTCTTGCGTATGATGTAATTAAATCTGAACAATTAAATGAAATGCGTAACATTAAATATGTCAGCCTGGAAGAATTGCTCGCCAGTTCGGATTTAATAACCTTGCATATCCCTTTAAATAAAAATACTTGCAGGTTGATCGGAGAAAAAGAGCTCGGTTTGATGAAACCATCAGCTTTTTTGATTAATACTTCCAGGGGCGAAGTAATCAATGAATCGGCATTATATAAATTTTTATCATCGAATAAAATTGCAGGTGCAGCTCTGGATGTATGGGAGCATGAGCCGCCAAAATTATTAAGTGAAAAGCTTGTTAAACTGGATAATGTATTGCCAACTCCACATATCGGGGCACACACCATGGATGCCGTATACAGGATGGGCTATCAGTGCGCAATGTCTATAGTCGATTATTTTAACAATAAAAAACCGGAAAATTTAGTTAACCAGAATATCTGGGAGGATTAATGGATGTTTATAGTAATACAGGAATATTAAATCTTTTTTCGTTAAAAGGTAAGAACGCAATTATTACAGGGGGAAACAAAGGACTGGGAAAATCAATCAGCCTCGGGCTGGCGGCAGCAGGGGCGAATGTAGTTATTGCAGCCAGGGATGCAGAAGCTTCGGAGGAAGTCATTAGTGAAATAAAAAAAATCGGTTCTGATTCGATTTTTATAAAAACTGATGTAAGTAATCAGAAGGATGTGGAAAATATGGTTAAAAAAGCCATATCAAAATTCAAATGTATCGATATCCTTGTGAATAGCTCGGGTGTTATCAACAAGCCCAGACAGGCTGCAACGGAAATACCGGAAGAAGTCTGGGATTGGGTAATTGATGTTAACCTGAAAGGCACCTTTCTGGTATCAAGAGAAGTTGCTAAAAGTATGATTGAAAACAAGAAAGGCAAGATTTTATGTATAGGATCGATGCTGTGCGAGATTGCCCAGGCCTGGCACGCTCCCTATGTTGCAAGTAAAGGCGGGATCAGGCAATTAGTAAAGGCGCTTGCTCTGGAATGGGCTCCCTACAATATCCATGTCAATGCTCTTTGCCCGCACTATTTCAGGACCGGCTTTGTAGAAAATACTCTAAAAGATCCCGAAAATTATGAAGAGATTATTAAAAAAATTCCAATGAGAAAAGTTGGCGAACCTGAAGATATTATTGGGAGTTCTATATTTCTTTGTTCCGAGGCATCAAATCTGATGACAGGTCAAATTATATTAATAGATGCGGGATACTCATTACCATAAATAATTTTAAAAAGATAATATTTTTTTAAATTTTTGAGGTGTCTATAATGTCATTAATAAAAGGATTTCTGATTATAAATGGTAGTAAAGTATTTGATTCCGGGGATACAATCCCGATCATTAATCCGGCCACCGAAGAAATAATCGGAGAAGTGCCTTCTGCAGGTAAAGAACATTTATGTAGCGCAGTAAAGAGCGCCCATGAATCTTTTTCAGGCTGGGCAAAAGAGAAGCCAAAAACAAGGGCAAAGATACTGCACAAAGCAGCAGAAAAGGTCAGGGAAGAATCAGAAAGGATTTCAAAAGTTTTAACGCTTGAACAGGGGAAACCTCTCAAAGAAGCCAGAGGAGAGGTAAGTGCTGCAGCAGATGTCCTTGACTTTTATGCAGAGGAATCATTAAGGGTCAGGGGCATAAATTATTGGATGGACAGCGCCAATATAAAAAGCCAGGTTATATATCAACCTCTGGGTGTTGTAGGGGCCGTAACTCCTTTTAATTATCCGGTTTCTCTTACGGCATTTAAAGTTGCGCCTGCTCTGGCGGCCGGTAATGCTTTAATTGTTAAACCTTCAAGTTTAACACCACTGTCTGTTATGTATTATCTTAACTGCATAGTTGAATCAGGCTTGCCGGAGGGAGTTTTAAATTTCATAACAGGCCCGGGCCCGGCAATAGTCGAACAATTCCTTAATGATCCTGCTATTAAAAAAATATCGTTTACCGGTTCGACAGAGAATGGAAGAAAAATAATGTCGTCTGCTGGTAAATTTTTAAAAAAAGTAACATTGGAATTGGGAGGGAATTCGCCTGCATTGATTTTTAAGGACACGGATATCGAATCTGCGGTCAATGATTGTATTTACAGGTCTTTTAGAAATATGGGGCAGGTATGCAATTCAATTAACAGGATTTATGTAGAAAAAGATATCATTGAAGAATTTACGGAAATTTTTATACAAAGGACCAAAAACTTAATCATAGGCGATGGTATTGAAAATCCAGATGCCGATCTGGGGCCAATGATTTCTAAGGACGGGGTTGAAAAAACTGAGAGCCATATCAAAGATGCCCTGAGCAAAGGAGCAGTTTTAAAATATGGGGGTAAGAAACCCTCTGGTTTTAATAATGGATTCTTTTTTGAACCTTCGGTTATTACAAAGACGGACCATAGTATGAAAATAATGAAAGAGGAAACATTTGGACCGGTTGCACCAATTATGAGTTTTAAAGATCCGGATGAAGCCATAATGCTTGCGAATGATAGCGATTATGGTCTGGTAGGCTATGTTTACACAAAAGACCTTTCAAAGGCTATACATATTTCTGAAAATCTGCAATTCGGAACGGTAAGTATAAATAATATTATCGGAGCCGAAATGGGCTATCCTTATAGCGGCTGGAAGCACAGCGGTATGGGTGTAGAGATGTCGGAACATGCCATCTATGAATACATGAATATAAAGCATATAAGGATCAAAACAGTATAAGCTTTCATCAAATCAATATGTGAAATGATCAATCGGGCAATTGTCCGGCAATCCTTGCAAATATGATAAGTCTTCTTGTTGCAAAATATCTTGGCGTGCATGTCGAAAGGACAAGGGAAGGGTAATCAGTGTTTTCAAGCACCGAAAGGTCCGTCGGAAGCACAGCTTCCTGACCTGTGACAATATAAGTGAATTCTTCATTTCCGGTTGTCTCTATTATTATTTCGTCGCCCTCTTCAAGCTCATCAAGTCTGCTAAAGGGAGCCCCATACGTGGTCCTGTGACCGGCGACCACACAGGTTCCTGTTTCGCCGGGAAATGCAGAACCGGTAAAGAATCCGGGTCCCTGCTTGAGAGTTTTGGAATCAGTCCCTTCATTTACCATCCATTCCATATCGATTTCGGGGACAGAGATCTTGAATGGAAGCTTTTGTTCAGGATCGGCAAGTTTGGTTTCTCCTCCTGTTTTCTGGCCATTTCCTTCATTGTCTCCGGTCCCGGAGGATGCGAGACCTTCATCCCATGAAGCGAGTACATCCGCTTCTCTTCTTACCATGACAAAGTTGATATAGAAGGGCCATATTAAGATTACGAGCCCTGCGATTATTAAGACAATTCCGCCATATCTTATGATCCTTCTTTTGTTTCTTTTGAAAAAACTTTTCATTTCCATAACGGAAATATTATCATTAATCCTGTGATTTACAAATTTATTTTTACAGTTCCATAAGTGAAGCCTCTTTTACAATAAAAAATACTTTTAAGAAAAAATGACGTGTAAATTATAAAAGTTTGACATTTTTATAAAAAATGTACTATAATCTTACTACAAAAAAATAATAATTATATAATTTAGAAGCTTAGAAGCTTTTCTCTAATTTGGACGCTTGAGGAAAGTGGAGCTAGTAGCGAAACCGACTAAAGGGTCGGTTTTTATTTTTTACGGGTTAAAAGAGGCAGCGGCAATTCAACCGGTAGAAAAAGCCGGTTTTTTAAACTATAAAAATAAAGAAAGGAAAAATTAAAAATGAAATATAAAACAATAAAGGTAAAAATCGAGAAAGGAAGTGAAAGGTAAGATGAGTTTTTTAAAAAACAACTTAAAAATGAAGATAACAGTATTCCTGCTTGTCACTGCTCTTATTTTCTGGCTGATACCTTCAGGCCTCATATTTGGTGAAGAAGAAGAGGTAATTCCACCCGTTGATACTACTGCACCTGTGATTACCCTTAATGGTGATAATCCAGTCACTGTAGAAGTGGGAGCTG
>CAZODG010000085.1:0-5104 GCA_964578525.1 uncultured Actinomycetota bacterium | reverse complement strand
TATAAAATCAGGATTTGAATCGATGTACTTTATCAATTTATCTTCATAAGTCGAGAGTTTAAAAAAGTAATTTTCCTCCTTTACGGATTCCACATCCCTTTTACATTGCGGACATCTGCCTTCTTCAAGCTGTGATTCCAGAAGAAACGTTTCGCAAGGAACGCAATATTTACCTTCATAAGTACCCTTATAGAGATCGCCATTATCTTTTAATTTCACAAGTATATTGCTAACTATCTCTTCATGTCTCCTGTCCGTGGTCCTTATGTAACTATCATTACTGATATCATACAATTTCAGCAGCCTCTTCATATCCTTAACCATTTCATCGACATATTCCTGCGGAGATACGCTTTTCTTTTCGGCATTTTTATTTATTTTTTGTCCATGCTCATCGGCACCCGTCAGAAAATAAGTATCCTTTCCGATAAGCCTATTAAATCTCGCAACTACATCAGTAAGTATATATTCATACATCTGACCCAGATGAAGTTTCGCATTCATATACGGAATTGCAGTAGTAATGTAAAATTTTTCTCTATTCATAATATCCTTTTTCTGGTTCCTATTTTAAGTGGATTATAATGATAATCCTCAGATTTTCGTTGCAATATTATACAATTTTTGTTTATCTATGTCATATCTTGATAATAAGACTTTCAGTGCGCTTTTTTTGGAAATACCCTGTTTGAGGAGGTTAACAATTTCTCTTGCGATATCTTCTTCCGAAAAATTTCTTATAAGGTCCTTTTTATAACCTTCTACAACCAGTACTATTTCGCCCTTCACTTTTCTTTTACCTATTTCGGTTAATATGCTGCTTAAGCTTCCCCTTATGGTTTCCTCATATATTTTTGTGATCTCTCTTACAAGACTTGCCTTTCTGTCACCAAATTTTTCAATGAGTTCCTCCACCAGCGTATTGATTCTGTTGGGTGACTCATAGAATATTAGAGTATAAGGGAATATAACCAGTTCGGTGAGCTTATTTTTCCTTTTTGCCTTTGCTTTTGGTAAGAAACCTGCAAATAAAAAAATATCTGCCGGCAAACCTGAAAGGACCAGAGCGCTGATTGCGGCATTAGGACCCGGTATTATGGTTACAGGAATATTCTTTTCGATACATTCTCTTACGATTTTAAATCCAGGATCCTGAATACCCGGCATACCAGATTCAGAGACCAGTGCAATATTTTTCCCTGCTTCCAGAACATCTATTAGGTGCCTGTTCCTGCTTTCCCCGCTAAAATCATGATAACTTATCGTATCTTTTTTAAAAATGCCATGTCTCTGCAGCAGCTTTTTTATGGTCCTTGTATCTTCCGCCGCAATCAGATCAGATTCTCTAAGAGTTCTTAGAAGCCTGAGACTTACGTCTTCCAGATTGCCAATCGGGGTTGCGCAAATAAAAAGGGTGCCTTTGATCTTCCGCCTCCGCTTTTCCTATTACATTACTATGCTATTTTTTTAAACATCTCTTTTGGATTTCCGCAAATAGGACATTTATCCGGTGCCGCGCCTTCTACTGTATTCCCGCAGACCTGGCATACAAAAATAGAAGTATCGGGATTATTTTCAATATTATCAAGATATTTCTTGTATAATTCCGCGTGAACCTGTTCTACCTTATTTGCAAAGATAAAACTTATTTTTGCTTCTTCGGAATTCTCTTCCTTTGCTTCTTCGATCATTTTTGGGTACATTTCATTAAATTCGTATGTTTCTCCTCCTATTGCTGCCTTAAGATTTTCTTCTGTTGATTTTATGCCATCCATTGCCTTCAGATGATTAAGCGCATGCACGGTTTCCGCTCCTGCGCCGGCCCTAAAAAGTCTTGCTATCTGTGGATAGCCATCCCTGTCAGCTTTTCGTGCAAAAGCAAGATATTTCCTATTTGCCTGTGATTCGCCTGCAAAAGCATCTGCCAGATTTTTTAAAGTTTTATCACCAATCATATTTCCCCCTCCTGCTTTTTAGATTTAATATTAATTTACTTTTTTACATTTATCACATATACCCTCAAAAATAATCTTTGAGTCCAGTATATCAAATTTCCTGCTTATACTTTCAGGAATTTTTATTACGTAACTACTGTCATTTATATCTATGATATCATTACACTTCATGCATCTGAAATGATAATGCCTTTTTTTATCACCATCAAATCTTTTTGGCTCGCCGGGAAGTGTCAGGATATCGGCAATACCTATTTTAGAGAAGGTCAAAAGAGTCCTGTAAACCGTATCTAAAGAGATAGTGGGAAATATTCTTTTCACTTTTTTATATAGAATTTCTGCGCTGGGGTGATTCTTTGATGCCATAAGCTCTTTATATATCAGGCTCCTTTGAGGAGTGATTTTTAAATTGTTCTTTTTACATAATAAAATAAAAGATTCCATAAAGTATTCCTTTTCTCTAAATAGTTAAAATTATTATATAATAACAATTATTATTAGTCAAATAATAAAGCCCCTGAACTTGAAAAAAAACCGATATTAAGTCAAAATCTGAAATATGAAATTCAAAAATTTACCTTTATTTCTCAAAAGAATCATACTTCCAATCATTATTCTTATTAGCATTTATTTTCTCGGGTCCTTTGGGTATATGATAATCGAGAAAATGACTTTTCTTGATTCTCTTTTTATGACCACAATAACTTTAACCACGGTTGGTTACGGGCTGGTTAAAGAACTCTCAAAAGCTGGAACTATCTTTACTATTTTACTTATTATATTTGGAACCGGAACAGCCGCATATATTTTAATTACTTTAACAGATTTTATCCTGAGCGAATTTTTATCAGGAAGAATCGAAAAGAGAAGGAAAATAAAAATGATATCTAAATTAAAAAACCATTATATAATTTGCGGGTTGGGAAGAGTCGGACTCGAAATAGCGAAAGAATTGTCCGGCAATAAAGTCGATTTCATAATAGTGGACAATGCCGACGGTCCTATAGAGATAGCCAGGCAAAATAACTGGTTATATATCAAAGGTGACGCAACCAATGATGAAACACTCCTTGAGACACAGATAACAAGTGCAAAGGGTATATTTGCAGCACTGGATACCGATTCAGAGAATGTTTATGTCATTCTCTCCGCTAAATCTTTAAATCCATCCATATTCGTTGTAGCCAGAGCGACCATACATGAGACTATAAACAAATTAGAAAAAGCAGGCGCGGACAGGGTAGTCTCCCCTCAGATAATCGGAGGCAGAAGAATGGCATCTATGGCCCTTCAGCCTTCAATATGCGACTTTCTGAACACCGTAATGCAGACAGAGGAAGATGAAATCAAACTGGCAGAGATTGAGATTGCGCCAAACAGTAGAATAGATAATGTAATCATAAGCGAAGCGGGAAAAAAATATGGAATCGAAGCCCTAATAATATCTGTAATCGATAAAGGAGAAAAAATCTCGGTTAAAAAAGCAAGCGGAGATACAAAAATGAAATCGGGCCAGAAGATAATCGCTATCGGAACCGCCAGCCAGATAAAACATCTTACAGATCTGACAACAGGATGATTAAAAAAACATATTCAAGGGAGTAATTATGAATCCGGAGGAACTAAAGAAATATCGATTTGAGGTGGAACAGGAAATCAAAACAAATATCCTCCCTTTCTGGACCTATAAGACACTGGACAAAGAAAACGGCGGATTCTATGGATCTATCCTGAACGATTTGACCATTGATCCTTATGCAGCAAAAGGATCCGTTCTTTGTTCCAGAATACTATGGACCTTTGCCCGTGCTTTCGAAGTCTTTGGAGATAAACTTCATCTCGACTGCGCTAACCGTGCATATCAATACCTTATAGATTATTTCATAGATAATGATTTTGGCGGTGTATACTGGAAAGTAAGTTATAAGGGAAAACCCCTTGAAATGAAAAAACAGATTTACGCTCAGGCATTTGCAGTATATGCACTTGCGGAATATTCCCATGCAGCCGGTTCAGCAGAAGCCCTTCATCTTGCAATGGATATTTATAATTTAATCGAAAAATACGGATTTGAAAAAAAATACGGTGGATACTATGATGCATGCAACCGCGACTGGTCGCTTGCCGCAGATATGCGGCTGAGTGAAGGAGACATGAATGCCCCCAAGACAATGAATACAAGTCTACATATTTTAGAAGCATATACCAACCTCCTGCGCTACCGGGATGACCGGAACCTGCACGGCCAGTTAAAGAACTTGATTGCCGCAATTAAAACTCATATTATTGATCCTTCCACACATCACTTTAAACTGTTTTTTAAAGAAGATTGGGAAAAGCTCTCCGATACGGTTTCTTATGGACATGATATAGAAGGAAGCTGGCTTTTAGTGGAAGCGGCGGAAATTCTGAATGAAGAACCATTTCTTGAAGATATTAAAAAAATAGCTCTCAGAATGGCGGAAATCACTCATAAAGAGGGAGTTGCTCCCGATGGCGGCCTCTGGTATGAAGGCGATTCAAAAGGCGTAAATAAATTTAACAGCGACTGGTGGCCCCAGGCAGAAGCAATGGTAGGTTTCTTAAATGCCTATCAGATAAGCACAGAGGAATATTTTTTACAATCATCGCTTGAGAGCTGGAATTTTGTTAAAAAATACATAATCGATAAAAAATATGGCGAGTGGTTCTGGTCCGTTGATAAAAATAGAAATGTGATCCAGAAGTTAGAAAAGGTCGGTTTGTGGAAATGCCCTTATCATAATGCCCGTGCCTGTATGGAAATCCTGGAAAGATTGGATCATATTATAAGCCCATGATATTCCGGATCAAGAGTAAGAAAAATATATCCATATATTAATAACCGGCGAGTAAAGGAGGATAATGAATATGACTAAACAAACAATCATTGGTTCTGCGTTAACAAATATACCTTGGGAGGAAAAACCCGAAGGATATAAACATACGGTATGGCGTTACAGCAAAAATCCAATCATACCCAGAGATCTCATACCCTCAGCAAACAGCATTTTTAATAGTGCCGTAGTGCCGTTCGAAGGAGAATTTGCAGGAGTGTTCCGCTGCGATAACAGGCTGCGCAATCAGCAGCTTCACAGCGGCAGGAGTAAGGACGGTATTAACTGGGAGAT
>CAZODG010000084.1:0-5256 GCA_964578525.1 uncultured Actinomycetota bacterium | reverse complement strand
CCGATACGTACAGATCAGCTGCAGTAGAGCAGCTGCAGCATTACGCTGAGAAGCTGGATATGGATATCGTTTATCATCAGAAACTTTCCGATCCGGGAGCTGTAGTATATGATAGCCTGGAAAAGGCAAAGGCCAGAGGAACCGATCTGGTTATAATCGATACTGCAGGCAGGATGCAGACTTCTTATAATCTCATGGAAGAACTAAAAAAAATAAAAAAAGTGATAACGAAGAAAATCGACCGGGAAGTGGATGAGATACTGCTTGTGATTGATTCAACTACCGGACAGAATGCCAGAAATCAGGCGGAACTTTTCAACAATTCGTTAAATTTGACCGGAATCATTCTGACTAAAATAGACGGCACTTCCAGAGGAGGGATAGTGCTTACAATAAAAAATGATCTGGGCATACCTGTAAAACTGGTTACAGATGGTGAAAAATTAAATAATATACATTTTTTTGATCCTGCAGGGTTTACAGAATCTATATTCCCCTGATAGGTGAAGTTAAAAAAGGATTTTTATTATGTTTGATCTGCTGACAAATAAATTTGAGAATTTATTTTATAAAATAAGAAATAAAGGGAAGTTGAGCCCAAATGACCTGGACGATGCCCTGAGGGAAATCAAGCTTGGATTGCTGGAAGCTGACGTGAACTTCAAGGTAGTTAAAGAATTCCTGGAGAACGTAAAGGCAAAAGCAATAGGTGAAAAGATACTGGAAAGTTTGACCTCATATCAGCAGGTTGTAAAAATAGTAAATGAAGAAATTACAAGGATGCTCGGTTCGACAAGCAGCGGTGTTGTTTTTAGCCCAAAGGGACCTACGATTATAATGACTGTCGGATTGCAGGGTACCGGGAAAACTTCTGCGGTTGTTAAACTGGCTAATTTTTTAAAGAATAAATACCAGAAAAAGGTATCTATTATTGCTGCTGACATATACCGGCCGGCGGCAGTATTGCAGCTTGAGGACATGGCAAAAAATATAGCAGTGGATGTTTATTCGGAGAGCAATTCGGATCCCGTATCCATATCAGTAAAGGGAATAGAACTATTTAAAAAATCCGGAAGTGATGTGATCATAATCGATACTGCCGGAAGATTGCATATAGATGAAAAAATGATGAAAGAGATTGCCGATATCAGAAGCAAGGTAAATCCCCATCAGATATTTCTGGTACTGGATGCTATGACCGGGCAGGAAGCGGTCAACATTGCCTCGACTTTTAACCAGAAGGTCGAATGCGATGGAATAATTTTGACCAAATTGGACAGCGATACCAGAGGCGGTGCGGCGCTATCCGTGTACCATGTGGTTAAAAAACCGATAAAATTTATATCCACTGGAGAGAGAATAGAGGATTTTGATATTTTTTATCCGGATAGAATAGCTTCAAGAATACTGGGAATGGGAGACATCCTGACCCTGGTCGAAAAAGCGGAAAAAGTGGTTAGCGAAAAAGAGGCCAGGAAAATAGAAGAAAAGATCTATAAAAATGAGCTGAACTTCGAAGATTTTATAGGACAGCTTAAAAGTATAAAAAAAATGGGATCACTGGATAAAATATTTTCAATGCTGCCCATACCTAATAAAAACAAGATATTCAAGAAAATAAATTTAGACGATTCTTATCTATCCAGAATAGAAGCCATGATCAATTCAATGACCGTGGAGGAGAGAAGAAAGCCGCATATAATAAACGGAAACAGGAAAAAAAGAATAGCAAGGGGAAGCGGGAGTTCCGTATCAGAAGTAAATAAATTGCTCGTGCAATTCAGCAAAACCAAGCAAATGATGAAGCAATTTTCAGGACAAAAAGGAAAATTTAATTTTCCTACCGGAAATTTGTAGATAAAAAATGTTTTGCAAGTTTTATGGAAAAATATATAATTATTAAAGCGAAAAATTAACTATTTAAGAATTTGGAGGTTACAGGTTGAGCGTAAAGATAAGACTGACCAGGATGGGTTCAAGAAAACAACCCTTTTATAGAATCATCGTAGCAGATATCAGATCACCAAGAGATGGAAGGTTCATTGAAAAAATAGGTATATACGACCCTAAAAGTGATCCATCAATAATAGAAGTGAATAAAGAAAAGGCTCTTGATTGGATAAAGAAAGGTGCAAAACCTACAAATACGGTTCAAAAGCTTTTTGATAAGATTGGTTTAGAGAAGTAGTTATTACAACTTAGACTGGAGGTAAACAGTGAAAGAACTACTGGAGTACATGGCAAAAGAGCTAGTTGATAGCCCGGATAACGTAGAAATTACGGAAGAGGAGGAAGATGAAAAAACAGTAATTTTCAAGCTTAAAGTAGCTGAAGAGGATTTGGGAAAAGTAATAGGGAAAAAAGGAAGAACTGCAAATGCTCTAAGGGTCATAATGAGAGCTGCATCTGCTAAAAGAGGTAAATCCTCTATTGTAAAAATAATGGATTGATAATTTAATATATAAGCATAAATGGATTATTTTAACAGGCATTAGTAAATGTCGGAAATAAATGTAGATGCAAGATTAATTGGGATAATCGGTAAGCCGCATGGAATAAAAGGAGAAACAGTTGTTATGTTGCTTACAGATTATCCCAAATCTATTAAAAGGGGAGACATTCTTTTTTTTGATGAAAAATGCGCGCAGAAAGCAGAAGTAGAAAATATCAGATGGAGAAAAGATAAACCGGAAGCCTCGATAATAAAATTCAAAGGTATAGATAGCCGGAATGCTGCATGTGATTTAAGAGGAATAAATATCTTCCGCCTCGTAAAGGATAGTCCGGTACCTGAAAGCAATCAGTACTGGATAGATGATATTCTGGGGTGTACCGTTTATACAAAAAGCGATATCGCTATTGGTATAGTGATAAATGTCGAGAAATTCGCTTCCAATGATAATCTGGCCGTAAGAATAGATAACAAGAATTTAAATACTGGATATATTGACGGCGATATTCTTTATGTTCCGGTTATTGAAAATTATATAGATAGCATCGATTTAAAAAACAGAAAGATAATATTAAAAAAAATACCGGAATATATTTAAATAATTATTTTTTCATTTTATAAGCTTTTTAATTTCTTTTATTTAGGAAATGTTAAAAATAGACATCATAACAATTTTTCCCAAAATGTTTGATAATATTACTGAATTCGGGGTCATAAAGGAAGCATTCAAGAAAAATATCTGCAGGTTGAATATCTATAATTTGAGGGATTTTACAACATACAAACAGGGACAGATTGATGACAGGCCTTACGGCGGGGGACCCGGAATGGTTCTAATGCCGGAACCAATATATAGAGCCATTGATTTTATCAAGAAACGGAGCCGGGTAAAGAATAGGGAAAAACAAAAAGTGATCCTCCTTTCTGCCGGAGGAGAAAGATTAAATCAAAATAAGTTAAAATATATGTCTGGTCTTGAGAATATAATTGTTATTTGCGGTAGATACGAAGGAGTTGACGAAAGGGTCATTGAATCCATGGTGGATCTCGAGATCTCTATAGGTGATTACGTGCTCTCAGGTGGAGAAATCCCTTCAATGGTTTTAATAGACGGGATAATAAGGTTGCTTCCAGGCGTAGTCGGAAAAGCGGAATCTTTAAGATCGGAGTCTTTTGAAAATAATTTACTTGACTTTCCCCAGTATACAAGGCCCCCCGTTTTTAAAGGGATGACCGTTCCTAAAATTCTTTTGAGTGGGAACCATAAAGATATAGAGAAATGGAGAAAAGAGAAATCGGTAGAAATAACCAGGAAAAGAAGGCCGGATTTATTTGACAAAGACAGTTAAATTAATTATATTTGTTTGGTTCTAATTAGAAAGAAAAAGAAACAGGCTGGAGAAAAAAATGAATAAATTGGATAAGATAGAAAGCAAATATTTAAAAACCGATATACCCCAGTTCGGTCCGGGGGATAAAATAAAAGTCAAAATAAAAATCAGTGAAGAGAATAAAGACAGAAGTCAAACCTTTGAGGGGATTGTAATTGCTGTCAAGGGTTCGGGAATCAGTAAGACATTTACTGTAAGAAAAATCTCTTTCAATAATGTAGGAGTCGAAAGAACATTTCTTCTGAATTCACCTGTAATCCAGTCGATAGAAAGGATTGGAGAGGGCCTGATAAGAAGGGCCAAACTATATTACCTCAGGGATACGATTGGAAAGAAATCAAAAATCAAATTTAAATAATGAAAGTAACAGTGGGCTTTTATATTAATGCCTCTTGAAAATAAACAGGTTAATACCAGAAAAAGAAAAATCTTCAGGGAATTTTTAATATATATCACAATCGTTTTAGCCGCAGTAATATCAGCCACATTAATCAGAATTTATATATTGGAACCTTTTAATGTTCCTACGCCCTCGATGGAATCTGTTCTGGAAGTGGGAGATAAAGTAATAATAAACAAACTTGCATATAAATTCGGTATTATGAAAAGAGGGGATATCGTAGCATTTCATTCTCCGCTAGAAAAAAAGGATCTTGTAAAAAGAGTAATAGCAATAGAAGGGGATGAAATTACTCTCACTACCGAAGGTGAGATTTTTATAAATGGAGAAAAAATTGTTGAGAATTATCTTCCGGCCGATCAGGATATTTTTTATATAAACCAAACCGTAACTGTTGGTAAGAATGAATTATTCGTAATGGGAGATAACAGGAACAACAGTTTCGACAGCAGATTTTTCGGGACAATTTCGGAAGATGATGTATTCGGAGAATTAGTCATGATTTACTGGCCGTCATCAAGGTGGGAATTTTTTTGACACTATGGAGCTCAAAGAAATAAAAAGGCTGCTTGATCTTCGCTGTTATGAAGATAATCTGTTAATTGCAGGTTATGAAAAAATAGCCGGCGTAGATGAAGTGGGGAGAGGGTCGTTAGCCGGCCCCCTGGTCGCTGCAGCTGTCATACTGGATAAGAAGAATCTGATAATAGAGGATATAAATGATTCCAAAAAGCTTCCTCCGGAAAAAAGAAAATATATTTTCAAAAAAATAATCAGAAACTGTCTCTGCTGGTCAATAGTAAAGATTCCTTCCGATGAAATCGACAGCCTATCCATAACCAGGGCAAATGCTCTTGCATTCAAGAAAGCAATTGACGGTCTGAAAATAAAACCGGATATAATCTTAGCCGATTATATCAGTATGGATCTTGGTGTTGAATATTTACCCATTGTAAACGGTGATAGTCTCAGCATCTCCATTGCCGCAGCTTCAATAATCGCCAAAGTAATCA
>CAZODG010000083.1:0-5267 GCA_964578525.1 uncultured Actinomycetota bacterium | reverse complement strand
ATAGGGGTTCATATATCCGGGTGCAGAATAACCAGCACAATATCCAGCAGCTCTTCCAGTCATTGGACCCATTCCAGCAGGTCCTGTTCCATCTCCTCTTGGCATTTATATCCTCTCCTTTACATAATAATTTTTTATAACTTTATAAATTAAAACTGTGTCTTAGAATTTTCTACCTCTACCTCTAATACCCCTTCCATAGTTGATTCTTGAAAATCTTCCATATCCTCTGCCTATATAATTCCACCTTCTTTGAGGAAACATGGGTATCCCACTTTGCATATAATAAGAATTATTATATAAGCTATTAGCAGATCTTCTATAATTAAAACCATAAGGATAATCACTACTTAAAGAATACCCCTGTAGCCCTGCATTTCCAGTCGTTACATTTTTATCTGAACTAATCGGTGTAATACAGTAACCTCTGCCTCTACCAGTTAATGGACCCTGCCCTAACGGTCCTGTTCCATCAAAGCCTGGCATAATATCACCTCCTAAATTTTTTTATTATGGACATAAGCCTAAATTTATTATAATGAGCATATGTTCATAAGTCAAGGAAATTAACAAAATGGATTAACCAGCAGGGAAAATGAATTATAAAGATAAGAAAGGCACTAAAAAAGTGTATTTTAACGGGACTTCATTTACCAGTTAACTTTGCTGCCAGCTTTTTATCAAATCTACCTTTTCAGTGAAATTACTTTTTTCAATAAATTTCTCTATATTTTCACCTTTTACTATAAACTCAGGAGCTATCTCACTCAGGGGAACTAAAACAAATTTCCTCTCCTCTATTCTCGGGTGAGGTATGGTTAAAAAACCAGATTCTATAAACATTTCTCCATAATATAACAAATCTATATCTATAATTCTGGGACTATATTTATTTTCAGATTTTTTCCTCCCCATACCGTATTCGATACCTTTTAAAAATCCCATCAATTCAAACGGACTGACTTTTATATCGACCCGTGCCTTTAAAACGATGTTATAAAAAGAATTTTGCTCCTTGAGATACATTGGCTCTGTCTCATATATAGATGACACTTTGATTATTCTAATACCTGGATTTGAATTGATTAAATCGACAGCTTTCCTTAAATTGTTTTCCCTGTCCCCAATATTCGATCCGAGGGACATGTAAATATCGACTCCATCACCTTCTGATCCGCTTTTCTTATTACTCCTCCTGCTTGACTCTATCTTTTTTTTATCCCGCTTATATTCGATCCCAACAGACTCGAGATTCTCTTTTATGGGTGGAGATGTTTTTTCAATTCTTACAGATACTTTTTCTGCCAGTGAAGATATTCCGAAAATCCTATCGGCTATTGTTTGAGCCAGAGTTTCAAGGAGATTGAATCTACTGTCTTTATTAATATCCTTTATAAGTTTTATTACTTCAGAATAATTCAGGGTATTTTCCAGATCATCCTCATTTTTATCTTCGCTTAAAAAATTATCTTTGTTCAATAAGATTTTGATATTGTAGCGGAAATTCTGGCCATTCTTCTTCTCTATCTCTTTTACTCCATGATATCCGAATAAATTAAGATTTTTAATTATTATTTTAAACATTGTACTTTCTCTAGATCACTAAAACCCATTAATAATATTTCTTGCGACTTTAACCGCTCTTACGGTCTCCTTAACATCGTGCACCCTTAAAATACTGGCACCATTTACAACGGAACAAACTGCTGCGGCAATGCTGCCTCCGAGTCTCTCTTCTACCGGTAAATCCAGGATACCCCCGATAAAAGATTTCCTTGAAGCTCCGATTAGTACAGGAAATCCCAGTGCTGTCAGCTCTTTTGCTTTATTAAGTATCTCCAGGTTGTGTTCGAGAGTTTTCCCAAATCCAATACCGGGATCTATGATTATTTTTTCGGCTTTTATCCCCGAACCGGTTGCCATACAGGTTTTTTCTTCGAGATAATCATAAATCTCATCCATTACATTTTCATATTTGGGATTCTTCTGCATATTCTCAGGTGTTCCCTTGATGTGCATAATAACCACCGAAACATTTCTTTCTGCAATCACTTTTATCATTTGAGGATCCATGGAAAGACCGCTTATGTCATTTATTATATGCGCCCCTGCATCTATTGCCTTTTTTGCCACCTCGGACCTGTAAGTATCGGCGGATATTAAAATATCGTAATTCTTCCTCATATATTCGATTATCGGAATAATCCTTTTAATTTCCTCTTTAGGGCTTACCGGAAGAGAACCGGGTCTGGTTGACATTCCTCCCACATCGATTATATCCGCTCCCTCTTTTATCATGGTCTCGATTCTTTTTAATGCTTCGTCTTTCTTAAAATAAAATCCGCCATCATAGAAAGAATCCAGCGTAACGTTCAAAATCCCCATTATCAATATATCTTTATCCGGATTGAATTTTTTCTTACCCGCCACGAGTTCTTTTCTTTTTGCGATTTTATTCAATCTGTCCAGATATTCTTTTAATTCACCGGATAATTCTTTAAGACCAAAAGGCTGTTCCTTTATTTTATCAGTCAGACTTTCAATGGTTTTTATCGTGCCCTGGATGATAACATCGGATTTGCCCTTTATCTCTGTTTTGCTGCCTGTCTCTAAAAGCGTATTTCTTGATGTAACGACATCTCCGCCCCTGGCAAGCATTTCCTGCTTTAAAATGTTTGCACCCAGTGGATTTATTCCCCTGATTTTTAAAGAGATTGGAAATATTTTTTCTATCATTATACGGGAACCAGCAGGTGTAGCCCCTATCTTTTTGCTCTCCTTCAAACCTTCCAGCCTGGTTTTAATGTCAAGTGCCCTTATTTTAAATTTCATATACTTAAAACATTATTTATCTTTTTTTATAAGCGCTATTGCTTCGGCTCTTGAAGCCGGATTTTCTTTAAATATGCCCCGTACCGCAGAAGTCACCGTTAAAGTACCAGGTTTCTTTACTCCCCTCATGCTCATACATAAATGTTCGGCTTCTATTATGACCATGACCCCTCTGGGTTTTAATTTTCTCATAATGGTATCCGCTACTATGGAAGTCAATCTTTCCTGAACCTGTAATCTTTTAGCCACGATATCTAACACTCTGGTAAGTTTGCTAAGACCTATTATCTTTCCGGTTTTATTGGGAATATAAGCTATATGAGCCTTGCCTGTGAAAGGAACCAGATGATGTTCGCATACCGAATAAAAAGAGATGTCCTTTATTAATATTATCTCATCGTGGCTTTCGTCAAACATAGATTCCAGCTCATTTGCCGGATCTTTCCCGATCCCGCTGAATATTTCCTCGTACATCTCCGCAACTCTACCCGGGGTTCTCTTAAGCCCTTCTCTATTTATATCCTCCCCGATACCTTTTAATACTAGCTTTATTCCTTCCTCTATCATTTTTTTATCCACTGGCTGACTCCTATCCAAAATTAATGAAATATTTTTTATCATAAATGATAAGCATTTTTAATAAATAAAGAAATAGTATGCAAAAAGCTGATTAAAGTGCCTGATTGTAGAATGTAAGAAAATCTAATTTAATAAACTTACTTAAACAAAATTTATTTATTATTTGCTGCTTTTCCCGGCTGTTTTTGCTGCCTTCTTTGTTGTTGTTTTTGACCCGTTACCGTTGTCTGAATCTCCGCTTTTTTCCTGGAGCTGCTCCACTCTCTTGATTTTCTGGCTTTCTACTTTTGATAATATCTTTAGTATATCATCTCTGCCCAGAGTTTCTTTCTTCATCAGTTCATTGGCCAGATCGGTTAAATTCTTTTTATTTTTTAAAAGTACCTTTCTTGCCTTCTCGTAGCAGTCCATAATTATACTGTGAACTTCTTCATCAATAGCAGAAGCTATTTCATCACTGTAGTGAGGTCTTGATCCAATTTCCTTTCCCAGGAATACTTCATCTTCTTCGCCCTTAAAAGTAATTGGACCTAACTTTTTACTCATGCCATATTCGGTAATCATTTTTCTTGTAATTTTCGTAGCCCTATCAAGATCATTCTGAGCACCCGAGGTTATATCATTGAAATTCATTTCTTCACTTACTCTGCCCCCAAGAAGCTGGGTAATATTATCTATGAGCTCTCTTTTGGATTTCAAGAATCTATCTTCTTCGGGAAGAGTAATCACATAGCCCAGCGCCCTTCCCCTTGAGATAATGGATATTTTATGAATAGGGTCGGTATGGGGAAGAACATATGAAAGTATTGCATGGCCCGATTCATGATAGGCTATTATTCTCTTTTCTTCTTCTGATATGATTCTTGATTTTTTCTCGGGTCCGGCTATAACTCTTTCTACCGCTTCTTCTATCTCGAACATACTTAATTTTTTCTTATTATGTCTTGCTGCCAGAAGAGAGGCTTCATTGAAAAGATTTGCCAGATCGGCACCGGTAAATCCGGGTGTTTGTTTGGCTATATTTTTTAAATTAATACCTTTATCCAGAGGTTTTCCTCTGGCATGTATTTTTAGTATTTCCTCCCTGCCCAACAGATCCGGTCTGTCAACAACTATCTGTCTGTCAAACCTTCCCGGTCTGAGCAGCGCAGGATCCAGAATATCAGGCCTGTTTGTAGCTGCAATCAATATCACTGTACTGTCGACATCAAAACCATCCATCTCTACCAGCAGTTGGTTTAAAGTCTGTTCTCTTTCATCATGGCCTCCGCCCAGCCCAGCCCCTCTGTGTCTGCCGACTGCATCGATTTCGTCCATAAATATTATTGCCGGCTGATTTGCCTTGGCCTGACTAAATAAATCCCTGACCCTGGATGCTCCCACACCGACAAACATCTCCACAAATTCAGAACCGCTTATGCTGAAGAATGGTACGCCTGCTTCGCCTGCAACCGCTCTTGCTAGAAGCGTCTTGCCGGTTCCGGGAGGGCCGAATAATAGAACACCCTTTGGAATTTTTGCTCCCATTGCCTTGAATTTACTGGGATTTTCCAGAAATTCTTCGATTTCCCTCAATTCTTCTACGGCTTCGTCAACTCCTGCTACATCTTTGAAAGTTACCCTTTTTTTACTTTTATCAACAAGTCTAGCCTTACTTTTCCCGAATTGAAGAACTTTAGAGCCCCCACCCTGAAGTTGATTCATCATAAAGAAAATCAAGCCAAATATTATGACAAAAGGTATCGCGCTTATTAAAATTTGAAGCCATATGGATTGTTTCTGATTATCAATTTTAAATGATAAATTATTATCCAGCAGTAACTGGGTAACATCATAATCCCCTAAAAATGAAACCT
>CAZODG010000082.1:0-5291 GCA_964578525.1 uncultured Actinomycetota bacterium | reverse complement strand
TCTGACTTTTTTTAAAAAATTAGTTATGGCCCAGACCTTATCATTGCCAGCGGTATTATAAGTATAATCCGCATAAGCAATATTTCCTTTTGCAGGCGCCCTTATGTAGTCGAACTGAATTTCATTCACCCCTTTTTCGGCAAGTTCCTTTATAATATCGATGTAGTAATCCCAGACTTCTTCACAATAAATATCCGGCCAGTAGGATCCTTCGGAGTACAGGGGGTTTCCGGTTCGTATATCTTTAATGGCCACATCCGGCCTGAATTGTGGTAAAATATTGTCCTTAAAAACAACAAATCTGGCTATGCTGTAAATACCTTTGCTTTTCATTTCCCTCAATACCACATCTATATTATAGTAATTTTTCTCGGCCTCGCTTTCACCTGCCAGTTCTACATTGCTGTCATAGCCAATACTGCCGGAGTCATCCTTTACATCAAATACGATACTGTTAAGTTCGGTATTCGATACTAACTCATAGATTTCTTTCCTTTTTTTAATATTGGCAATACTATACTCGGTCAGATAAACTGCTTTTTGGGTTCCGGGTTCCATTTTGGTACATCCGAACTGATGATTACTCAGGAACTCCTCATAGGTTTCAGCTTCGAGAATATTCAAGGGGATGATAAAAATAAAAGGTATAAATGCTATTATCAATATTTTTGCCAAACATTTTAACTTTTTTTGCATTTTCTTATATCCGGAAACCAATAAAAAATAGTCACGATTTTAAGTTCAGCAATTTTCAATCATTATAATTGTTTATTTATTAATTGCCAATATGACTATTCATTGCATGCCTTTTCAAACATATCTTCCAAAAATATTAGAGGTTCGATTTAATCGAACCTCTAATCATGATAATTTTTAATAAAAGAAATCAATAAAATTACTTTGTCTTTTTATCCATTTCTCCCATGATTTCTTCTATCTTCCTTTTCTCCCAGCTAATACCGGTAAATTTACTGAATACGAAAACTCCCATAGCATGCCAGAAAACGCCGATCCCCCAGAAAACTGTTACCCAGTAAAACCAGATAGAAAAAGGGCTCGTAACCAGATTAATTGTTATTAATACTACGTTTACTCCTATGTAGGCGAATAAGTGTCCATAAAAACCTTTGATTTCTTCGACTCTCTTCTTTGCTTTTTTATACTTTTCTTCGTCCATCTTCGTGTCATTCATTTTTGCACCCTACCTTATTTTTTATGTTTTAATTTTAAACTAATCACTGCCGGATTAAATCTCATAATTCAAATATTTTTTTGAAAGAGGGTTATTGAATCTTTTCCACAGTATTGCACCTATAATGGTTCCGACCGGGAAAAAGAACACCATTGTTACTACCAGGACTGCCCTGCCCAGAGGCACAGTAAAAGATTTTCTCTTATAAATACCTATAAGCTCCGCTATATACAATGCCGGCATAATAAAAGAATACACCATTCTGAGAGGAAGACTTACCAGGTTTCTGATAACATCAGTTACGGTAGCCAGAGTAAATGGGCCTTCAAACCACAGGGTAAATGGACTATCAACCCAATTGCGTAGTATCCCAAAATGACCCCAGCCAAATCCTGAAAATATTGCCAGCCCGGTAAGGATAGCTAATACCCAGCATAATATCACTACTCCCTCAAGCTGCTTTTTTCCTTCTTTTAATTCTGTTTCATCCATTTCTGTCATTTTTACTCCTTTTTTATTTTAATTAATTTTAATTGAGATTTAAACTCCTTCAAACCTTCCCCAGGAATAACTGTATTTATTCTATACTCTTTATTTTACCCAGCCCCGAAATATCCTGTGTCACACTCGGACTTCCAGCATAATAAACATTTCCGACTCCATTGATTTCAACATCAAGTAACTCGCTGACATTGACCGTGGCGCTGCCTGCTCCCGAAACTGTAATTGTACACTCCCTGCTTTCAAGGTCTTCGCCATTATATTTTCCTGCACCATTTATCTCTATTTCCTGACTGTCGACTTTACCGCTCAAGACTATATTGCCCGCTCCGGATACGACAACTTCAACTCTTTCAGCATCAAGATCAAAGTCAAAATCACCTGCCCCGCTGACATCGAACTGCAGGACTTCGGTCTCGAAACCCTCGCAATCGATATTTCCGGCTCCGCTCAGAGAAATCTCATCAAGGTCCACTACTGTCAGGTAGAATTTAACTGTTGCGGAAGGTGTAAAGGTATAACCTTTTTTGAAACTAATATCCAGTCTTTCCCCAGAAACATCCGTTTCGATAATAGGAATTATATTATCATCTGCTTCTATTGTAAGAGACTCCTCTTCTCCCTGTGTGATAATCAAATTACCTATTCCTGAAAGATGTATCTTATGGAAATCCGACACATCCCTTTCTTCGGTCGCAATATTTCCCGATCCTCTGACAAAACCTACCGTCCATTTGCAGGATACCGTAAAGATAGCCAGCATACTTATCAGGGTAAGTATAAATACTATTCTTATTGTTCTGCCGATCCGGTTTTTTTTGTTTATACTGTTCATTTCTTCTCCTTTTTTCCTTTTTTAAATATAACTATCCACATATTTAACGATAATTTAAACTGATGTCACCCGAAGTAGCGCTGACATCTATTTGCTTTTCACCACTTCCAACAACACCTTCGAGATTTCTCCTGCCCGAAGAGGTTATTTTGATGGGAAATGTGTTCTCAATATGACCGGATACAGTTTTTGCATTCAAAAAAAATTGGGCATCTTCGGAAAGATTGATCTCTATATCGCCTGAGGTCACTCTGACATTCATATTGCTGGAATCTTCCTGTTCTATATAAACATCTCCGGACACTGTGACTATTCCAATGCTTTCGTTCTGGCTGCCATCTACAAGCACAACGTCTCCTGAAGTCAAACCAACATTCACATCTCCGGTATAGTCATTCAACCCGATATCTCCTGAAGTAGATTTAAGTTTAATGTTATTTGCGAACAATGATTCACCTTTAAAATCTCCGGATACACTGTTAAATTCAAATTCATTGACCTTTAGATTGCTTACATCCATATCAGACGATGTAGTATCGGCCTTAAAAACTTCTATGGAGTCTTTCGGAATATATATATCAAGTTTTGTCCTCCATATGTTGATTCCAATAAAAACAGTCTTTGGTGATAGAATTTCTATTCTTAGTTCATCACCGGACTGGTAAGCTACAAGAGAGGGCAATTCCATTTCTTTATTTGTTGAAACCTCTCCATAAAGATGCACAATGATCTCCTCTTCGTCAGTGGGGATGACTTTGATATCAGTGCTTACCAGATCTACATAAATTTTATTTATTTCCGATGCCTCAAAAGTTTTGGATTCATCGATTTGCTCAACAGCCAGTGCCAGATTTCCCGTTACCGCCAGGATAATACCTGCGGTAATAAAAGCCGCAAACATAAAAACAGTGATCCAAATGACAAATCTTTTTATATTGAATTTCATTTTTTACTCCTTCCCGGTTATAATTCTCAAATTAAACTTTATATACCTCACAAACAACCTGTATATCCACTTTGCCACATATATATCACCGATAAAGAACAGGATCCCAAAAAGTGTTACACCTATCGAAGCAAATATCGATACGGCCGGATTAATCAAAACAGCAAAATACTGAGGAACCAGCGGTCCAAAAATCGAAGCGAAAAAGACTGCAATTCCTGTGGCTGTGACTGCAATTGCAGAAGCAAATAAGGAGAACAACACTGCAACAATACCAATAAATGGACCCAGTACAAACATTAAATTAAAAAATCCAAGTCCGAGTGTAGCAAGTACCGCTCTGGTTATATTTATTGCAGATGTGGTTTTTTCCGCCTTGTTTACCAGAATATTTGCTTTAAACTGATTGGCTAGAGCTTTCGGATCCCCGAGAGAGTCTGCGATTTCTTCCTCGGTCCTGCCTTCTGCCATTCCCTCTTTAAAATGATCTTCAAAATCATTTATCACGTCCTGTCTTTCTTCCACGGGAACTCCTCCCAGATATGAGAATAGCTTATTTATAAAATCCTTTTTATTCATCTTTTGCACCACCTTTTATAAAACTATTTACTTGTTTGACAAAGGTCAACCACTCTTCTTTCAATTCTTTTTCCATTTCCTTCCCTGCTTTTGTTAACTGATAATACTTCCTGGGAGCTCCTTCGCTTGACTCCTCAAGATAAGTGGTAACAAATCCATCATTCTTAAGTCGTCTGAGCAGTGGATATATTGTCCCTTCCGAAATAGAAATGGTCTTGGAGATCTCATTTACCAGTTCATATCCGTACCTGTTTTTTTTAGCAAGTAAAGCAAGGGCACACAATTCCAGCACTCCCTTTTTAAACTGAATATTCATAATATCACACCCTTTCTAAGATTTAATAAATGCATAATACCACAAGGTATTATGCATTGCAAGGTATTATTAAATTGATTATATCTTATTTTAAACTATACCAGAACTACGCTTTACATCTGTTTCTTTTACGTGAAATTTCAGGTTCTGCAGGAATCACAGGAAAACGGATAAAAAGAAACAACTTCCAATTTGTATTATTCTCGGAGATATAAAAGGTCTGAAATTAATAAACGATACATTCGGACATCAAGAAGGTGATGAACTTATAAAAAAACAGCCGTAATTTTAAAGCACAGTCTGCAGGATAAGGATGTCCTGTGTCGTTACGGAGGAGATGAATTTGCAATAATACTACAAAAAACAAAAAAGGAAGATGCTTTAAAGATAATAAATAAAATGTTAAGGGACTGTAAAAAAAATAACACCATTCTCATGCCCCTGAATGTAACTTTTGGATTCTCGGTAAAAACCAGCAGTGATCAAAACATCAATGAGATTGTAAAAGAAGCTGAGAATACAATGTACGAATATAAATTATTCGAAGGTAAAAGCATGCGAAGTGCATTGATCTTATCCTTAAAAAAAGCGTTGGAAGAAAGAGATTACGAAACAGAAGAACATGCGGAAAGATTGATAAGATTAAGTGAGTTATTGGGTAAAAAAATAAATCTGGATATTATTGAACTCAATAAACTAAAATTGCTGGTACAAATAGCACCAGGGATATTATACCATCATGAAAAGTGGGACGGTTCCGGGTATCCAGGCGGTCTGAAAGGCGGTAGAATTCCAATAATATTAAGGATTCTTTCAATTACCGATGCCTATGATGCTATGATAAGTGATAAGCCATATAAAAAGGGCATATCCAAAGATAAGGCACTTAAAGAACTGGAAAGATGTGCGGGTACTCAATTTG
>CAZODG010000081.1:0-5388 GCA_964578525.1 uncultured Actinomycetota bacterium | reverse complement strand
GCGGATCTTCTTGGAGGAGTAGTAGGTGCATCAAGAGCGGCAGTAGATTCCGGCTGGATATCATATCCTCATCAGGTAGGACAGACGGGAAAGACAGTAAACCCAAAAATATATATTGCCTGCGGCATATCAGGAGCAATCCAGCACCTTGCCGGAATGCAGACCTCGGATATCATTATTGCCATAAATAAAGACTCCAGTGCCCCAATCTTCAAAGTGGCTAATTACGGGATCGTAGGGGATATATTCGAAGTAGTGCCGATGTTGATAAAGAGACTAAAGAATGGGAAACCATTGATTTAGTCTTGATTGACTATATGGATGTATATAAGTTATTTGAAGTTATTATTTTAAAGGTTCGAGTCCTACTTGGGGAAGCCAATCTTAATGACCGATCTCATCAGAACTGATGTTTTAATTACTTTTTATCTAAAAAACTAATTCCACTTGCAAAAAAGACAATAATTTTATAATGTATATATAAGTTATACAATATATAAAAACATGTGATTAATCTGATTAAAAATTTTAATAAAAGTCAATTTAACTATTATGAAAAAACAACTAATCATAAGAATAGATGAAGAATTGAAAAACAAGTTTTCCAAAATTGCAAGAATCGAGGGCAAGACAGCAAGTGAAAAAGTAAGGGAACTTGTAAGTACTTATACTGCAGAGAATGATTTTGCCACCGCAGTCGACAACCTCTGGGATAGGATTTCAGAAAAAATCGAAAGTAGCGGTTTTAAACCGGAAGATATCGATAAAAAAATAAAGGAAGCCAGGAGTAGGAAAAAATAAAAGTAGTAATAGACACCAATATATTCATATCATCTTTTTTTAGCAAGAAAGGCAATCCCAGGAAAATAATAAACCTATGGAAAGAAGAAAAAATAAAGTTATGTATTTCCAGTGAAATACTCGAAGAGTATCTTGAAGTTTTATCTAGATTAGGATTTGCCGGTAAGCAGGAGCTTAAAGAACTTTTGGATCTCTTTAAGAAACAGGTCAATATTTTATATAGACCAATCTCAATAAAAATTGAAATAATAAAAGATGACCCAGATGACAATAAATTCATAGAATGTGCTGTTACCAATAAAGCAGATTATATTATCTCCGGAGATAATCATTTACTGAATTTAAGAGAATATAGGAATATAAAAATTCTAAGTCCTAAAGAATTTTTAGACTGTTATAGTTCATAAGACTAAGAATGGTAAGGACAATTTTTTATTGTTAAATAAAAATCCAGGAGTTAAAATTTTATTATGGCCATTAATATACTAAAAACACGGCTGGATAAATCTAAAGATGTACTTAAAGGTCCTTTACCGGATGTTAGAAGGGTGAATATCTGGCCTCAGATTATCAGAATAAAAGATGCAATACCGGAAGAATTCAAAAGTACATTGAATACAACAACCCTTTGCGACTCTCCGGTTTTTCCATATATGATTTATATACCAGACTATCATTGGGAAATGAGTGACAGGGGTTTTCAATTTGTTAATTCAAAATCTATTTTAGTTGTTCTTGATGAAGACAAGATACATATATTTGAGAAGTCAGAATCAAAAATAATATCAACCACATTAAGGTCCAATGATATTTGCTATATTGAAAGAGGTTGTATTTTATTATTTTCCTGGATAAGAATCTGTGGTAATAATGAAGGATCTTCGGCATCTATGGAATTTATTACAACTGCAGAAAGAATTTTTGACCCAATAATAGAAAAGCTTAGATCGCATTATGATAATCCTATTGACTTAAGTACCGGTGTTAAACCAAAACCATTTGACCATCAAAAAGACATTAGTATAAAAATGTGGAGCTATGCTTACGATGTAAAAAAAAGTTTTTTACCCGGGCAGGACATTATTGATACAGTATATCAATCCAGAATTTATAAACTTAATATAAAAAAAATAAGCAATTTAATCTCTTATTCTCATTTTATAATTCTCACTAATAAAGAATTGATTTTAATAACAGAAGAAGAAGAATATGGAGCTTTCTGGAAATATATCCCTTTAAACAAAATAGAAAATATATCTTTTAAAGAAGGCGATCAGTCGCAGACAATATTTAAGAAGCAGAAAATCTTTGTTTTGTCTATAGATTTATCCAATAAAGAGAAGATATCCATTTTATTTTCTCTGAGCAATAAATCTTACGTAGACTCTGTAATGGAGAAATATTATTCTGCTCGAAATATAATCGGATGATTAGCAATTAAATTTTTAAAAGAAGTAAAAAATTTTATAGAAAACAAATTTAATTAAAAGAAAGGTGCAAAATGGCCAAAGAAAAGAAAGAAGAGTTTGAAGTAAAAGGTGAAGATTTACTTAAGAAAATCAAAGAACTGATAAGAGAAGGGAACATCAGGAGAATCACTATTAAAAGCGAAGAAGGGAAAACCCTGATCCAGATTCCCTTGACCCTTGGAGTAGTCGGAGCACTACTTTTACCGGTATGGGCAGCGATTGGAGCCATTGCAGCAATAGTCACCAAAGCCAGTATAACTGTTGAAAGAGAATAATTCACAGAGTATAGCCATTTGCCAAATTTTAGGGAATATGGGAACATAAAATCCTTAAGTTAAAAATAATTTTTAAACCATATGGAGGTATCTAATGAAAACTCTGGTAGTATATGATTCCGTCTATGGGAATACGGAAAAGATTGCAAGATCTATTGGAGAGGCTATCAAGGAAGACGTTAAAGTTCTTAGTGTGGGTGCAGTATCTTCTTCGGATCTGGAGTCGTTAGATCTTCTTATAGCAGGTTCCCCGACTTATGGCGGCAGGCCGACACCTGGAATGCAGAATTTCCTGAACAACACTGTTACCGGATCTTCTCTTAAGGATGTTAGTGTAGCTGCGTTTGATACCAGATCGACTGCAAATTGGGTAAAAATATTTGGTTTTGCTTCAGGTAAAATTACCAGCAGTCTTAAAGCTAATGGAGGAATCCCGGTAGTATCTCCTGAAGGTTTTTATGTTACCGGCACGAAAGGGCCGCTGAAAGAAGGAGAACTGGAACGAGCAGCAAGCTGGGCAAAAGAAATTGTCAGCAATAAAAAATAGTCTCATAAGTAAAATAGCCGGTTTATCCGGTTATAAGAATTACCTCTAAATGGAATAGTTATCATTGGGGAAAGTGAGTGTCTGGATTCTTATTCTTTTATCTCTTTTTCTTCACATTCAGTAATCATTTCGATATCTTCTACATTCAGGAATACGACTTCATTCTTTCCGCTGATATTTAAGTCAGGCTCGATTTCGCTTCTTAAAGGATAAACCTGAGCATCTGTTACAGGTATAAACTTACGGGTCTGGGAACTGATATAATCGACAATCCTGCCGCCCGATATAACGTGGATATGACCTGTTATTACCGAAGAAAAGGTTTTTATCTTAACGTATATTTTTTGTTTAGGTATTTTTAAAGTCATATTACCTGCCGCGGCGACTAAATTAAGAATATAATATTAATTTATATCATATTTAAGCCCATTGCAGCAAGTTTTATGACACATAAAAAAAATCACAGGACATCGATTTGATTATAAGCCAGGCCGAAAAAAGAATGATAGTGAATAAAAAAGCCATGAAAACCGGGGCTCAGGTATAAATCAGAATCTTTTCTATTTTCATAAATATAGTTTTAAAATCTTTTGTCCTTGAGTAGTACCCGTAATTCTTTTCAAAATCAAGCAGGATTTTTGACAGAAGTTGTTCTCTTTCTATATCTTTTCCAAGTATGATTTTAATGGATGTCGATTCCTTGACGACAGGCGCAATGTCTGCGGCAGCAAGGTTTACATTAATTCCGATTCCTATTATTAAAAAGATACTGCCATCTACTTTTTCAACTTCTGTAAGTATTCCGCCTAATTTTGATTTCCTGTAGTATATATCATTGGGCCATTTAATTATTGCGTTGATGCCGTACTCAGCATCTAAAACCGATGCAACAGAATAAGCGGCGATAAGTGTTACCCCGGGAAGTTCTTTTTCTTTGAGTGCGGTCCGGAGTATTAAAGTAAACCACAGGCCCCCGGAGGGAGATAACCAGTTTCTTTCTAATCTACCCCTGCCTTTTTCCTGAGTTTCGGCAAGTATGATGGTCCCATCGGGACTTTCATATTCTTCTTTTTTACTTTTTATGAGACGTGAAGCAAAATTGTTGGTTGAGTCTACTTTTTTAAGGTAAATGATATTTTTCCCGATATGATCAGTCTCAAGATATTTATTATACCGGTCTAAATTGAAATTTATCATTTAATGTTTCAGCGGGGATCTAGTCAACCCATTTTACATTACTGAATTTATATTTTGTGGCAATTAAAATAATATCGACGAGCCACCATATACCAAATCCGCCAAATGTTATTAGTTTTAAAATACCCAATCCGACATGGCCCATTATGAACCTATCCACACCGAGCTGGCCAAAAACAATAGACATTACAAGCGCAAGGACCCAATTAACTTCTTTCAATTTCACTCCTTTTTAAGATATTAAATATAATGATTTATATTATATACAAAAATAAAAAATAAATAATAAGAAAAAAGATTATTGGATGACCTCTAATTGTTGTCCTGAGTGAAACCATAAAAATATAGCTCCGTCTATCTAAAAAGCCGTAAGGATTTATTTTGTATTTATCGGCAATATTTTTCCCATATGAGGAAAATGTTTCATTTTAAGAGAAATAATTTTTTGGAGGGTACAGATCATAATGGAAATGAGCAGAAAAGATATCGAAAACATTATTCCCCATAGAGATCCATTTCTTCTATTGGATAGGATCGTAAAAATCGATTACGGAAAAAGAATCAAGGCTATAAAATACGTAAAGAAGGATGAGCCTTATTTTAAAGGGCATTTTCCAGGTAGTCCCATAATGCCAGGAGTTCTCATTGTCGAGGCTATTGCTCAGGCGGGAGCGGTACTGATGCTCATGAGGCCGGAAAATAAAGGTAAGCTTGTGTTATTTGCTGGTATAAATAGAGCCAGATTCAAAAGAATAGTAAAGCCCGGGGATGAACTTACGATAGAGCTCGAACTTAAAAATTCCAGGAAAAATATTGGCCGTGCGATAGGCAGAGTAACGGTAGAGAATGAAGTTGTCTGCATCGCGGAGATTTTATTTGCCCTGGCATAGAAAGGTTTTTCAGTTGAAGAGTAAAAAAGAAGGTTCCGGAATTTTAAAAAAGATTGCTTTTATGTTCCCCGGTCAGGGGTCACAGTATACCGGTATGGGCAGTGAATTCTTAAGGGCCAGTAACAGCTTCAGGAGATATTTTGATATTTCAAGCGAAATCGCAGGAAAAGACATGTTAAAGATAATACAGGGTAGAGACAAAGATAATT
>CAZODG010000080.1:0-5686 GCA_964578525.1 uncultured Actinomycetota bacterium | reverse complement strand
TATTGCCAGAAACAAATAAATAATTACGGCCACCGCTATAACCGAAGCAACTCCGATAAGTATTTTCTGATATAACATTTTTATCTGAATACCTTTTAATATTTCTGGTTGAAATTTTCTACCATATTATTATAATAATCAAACAATCTTTTCAGAGAATCCATGAACATATTGTATTCACTCTGGTAACAATCGTAATTACCGGTTTTCATACATTGTATTTGTTCTTGTTTATGAAGGTTTACTTCTTCGGATATCACAACCAGATTATTTCTATCAGCAGCATTGCTTTCCGGGTAAAAAATATTTTTTAACTGTTGAGAAATTTCCAAAAGTCTTGCGAGAAGAGTTTCTTCTATGGCAATTTCCTGCTCATCATTGAATTTCCAGCCCTCGGAATGCGCCTGATTGATATGATGTAAAGCGGCGTTATCTTCGGAAAGTACAGATTCGACTTCATCCAGGAATTCTTTTTCTGATATGACGCTTATATCGCCTGCGTCAAGTCCGCTTACCCTGTAGACTTCCTCTCTCCTTACATCAGGTTCAATATCTCCTTCCCAAAAATAGTAAAATCCTGCGGGATAATAATCTTCCCCGTCAATTGGAAGGCTTTTATAAAATACTCCGGATCCCTTATAGGTTTCCATGTTAAGATAATAATTATAAGCCATAAAGCCACCTTCTGCGGTTATATCTACAGGGATCCATCCGTATCCGGGAAGTTTTATTTCAACCCAGGCATGGCCGTATGGAAGCTCGCCTTCTCCTTCCGACAGTATGCTGAATACAGGAAGCCCCTGTACAAATTTTGCTGGGATTCCCGCAGCTCTGCATAAAGCCGTGTATAAAATAGAATAATCGGTACAAACCCCTTTGCCCTTACGCAGAATTTCCGAAGCATATAAATAACCGGATAGTTCCTGTGCCAGTTTTTCCTCATCATATACCATTTTATCAACTACAAAATCATATAGTCTTTTTGCAATCTTCACAGGATCCGTTTCCTCTCCTACCACAGATCCGACCGCAGATTTTATTTGCTGCGAATCACTATTTATATAATACTCATCGACCGTATATAGCGATAGATCGCTGTCCTCCGGATCATACGAATACCCCCCATCAGATATCGTGGTATATTCATATTCATAAAGTACGGCATCACAATTTATATATGCCTTAGCTGACTCTCCAGCAGGAAGATCGCCCAGATCAAATCTCGTTATTAAATTGTAATCACTGGTAAAAATATCATCAATCTTGCCCTGGCCGGACTCAATGCTTTTTATGATCTGAAAGGGCCGGTATGTTTGAGGGGTCTCAAACAGACAGGTGACATCGTTTATATCCCCGGGCCCTTCGTTTATGATAGTGTATTCAATACCTATCGTCATCTCGTAAGCCCTTCTGATCAAAACATTCTCAGGAAGTTCTATCAGGTAAATCTGTTTTGAAACTTTAGCTGTACTTGTTCCATCATCAACCGTAAGGATTATTTCATATTCTCCGGTGCCATTAAAAATATATGAGGTTCTTTCATCATTCGATATAATCGTATCCCCTATCTGCCATTGAAAATTCAAAATATCGCCATTTGCATCAGATGAATCCGCAGCAGATAAATATACAGGATTGCCCACTGCAAAATAATCACTGCCGGAATCCTGCTGATATACATCCAATATAGCCATGGGCGGGATATTTTTCACCCTCTCTTCTGCCGCTTCTTCCGTGCCATCGGAGTTTACAGGCTCACCTGTTCCCGTATTATTATCATCGGAGATACTTTCGAAAATAGAACAGCAACCGGTATTAAGAGCAGAAACAGATATAATTGAAATAATTAATATTAAATAGCAAATTATTCTTTTCATCTGATTTCATAAAGAACATTAAAAAAATTCTACTTCCTGTCAAATTAATAAAAAACTGGCTGGTTTCAAATACCAGCCAGTTTTTTCTCTGACTTCCTGTATCTGATTCTTATATATTATATCTTAACTTCCTGCAAACTTCTTGGCCAGTGCTTCAGCAACAAAAGCAATTACAAACAATGCACTTACTATGATCATAAGTGGATGTAAATCCCTAAATTTTCCTCTAAACAGTTTTATTAAAGTATAGCTTATAAAACCAAACCCTATCCCGTATGAAATACTGTAAGTGAAAGGCATGATTATTATGGTCAAAAAGGCCGGTATCGCGATCTCGTAATCCTTAAAATCAATTTTGCTCATAACAGACATCATCAAGAATCCGACTACGATCAAAGCCGGAGCTGTAACGGGGTATTTGATGACACCTTCCGCTATTTCCACGCCCCCTCCAACCACTGCAATCAATGGAGCAAAAAATATAGAGATCAGGAATAAAAATCCGGTCATGGTAGGCATAATACCGGTTCTTCCGCCATCGGATACGCCGGAAGCACTTTCAATATAAGTTGTAATCGAGCTGGCGCCAAATAAACCTCCTGTTACTGCTGCCAGAGAGTCGACAAGAAGAACCCTTTTTAAATTAGGAAGACTTCCATTTTTATCCAGCAGGCCAGCTTCACCTCCTACACCGATTACTGTACCCATGGTATCAAAAAAATCTGTCATAAACAGGGCAAAAACCATAACCAGAGCTGCTACGTTCAACATCCCCTTGCTCCATACTGCCCCGACGATATCTGCCTGGAAAAAGGTTGCAAAACTTTCTTTTGTCGGGACGCTTATGAATTGTGTGGGAAAAGGAATTATCCTGAACGCCATTCCCGCAATTGCTGTGCCGACTATTCCCAGCAATATTCCTCCCTTTATCCTGAATGCAACCAGGATCACGGTAAGTATCAGGCCAAATGCTGCCAGCAGTGTATAATTCGCGGTAAAATCTCCAAGTGTCACTGCGGTAGCGGAACTTAAACCCACGAAACCTGCTTCCTGCGCACCGATAAACGCAATAAAAAGACCGATTCCAACACCAATGGCATATTTTAATCCCATTGGGATTGCTCTCATTATCATGCTTCGAAGACCCGTCAACACAAATATGGTCACGATTATTCCCTCTATGACGATAATTCCCATTGCCTGCTGCCAGCTCATTCCCAGACCGAAGATAATGGTAAAAACAACTACTGCATTGATCCCCATTCCCGAGGCAAGTGCAAAAGGAGTATTGGTAAGCAGCCCCATTAATATACTCATCAGCCCTGCACCCATACAGGTAGCGATTACTGCTGCCTCAAAAGGAATTCCTGTCGTACCACCCTGAGATAGAATCGCCGGATTGACAAAAATTATATAGGCCATGGTCATAAAAGTAGTGATCCCAGCAATAATTTCTGTCCTGACGCTGGTATTTCTTTCCTTGAGTTTGAAATAGCGCAAAGTACACCTCCTTACTTATTTACAAAAATTATTATATTTTATAAACAATTTTACTTTGTCTCCGCCATGATTATAATTTTACAAAATATCAAATAAACGATAGAATTTATGAAACATGGAAGCAATAATGAATTTTTTTACAGCCGAAAACATAAAATCTTTTTTTATAAATATGTATTCCTGGCTGGAGAATGTACTTACAAAGGCTTTTGGTAAAATAGGATATGAACCAATAAGGAACCTGCTCACCAATCCCTGGTTCTGGATAATCATACTGGTATTTTTCCTATTGTGTATCATCTTTAGAAGACGATAATTGATGGTTTTTTCCACCAATCTTTTCCTCATCTAAAAATATTTTAAAAATAAATGCTATAAAAACAATAATAAAGATCCCTGCCATTGCCAGAGTCGCAAAAGCTCCCGGATTGTTTTTTATTTTTTGAACAACCAGATAAATCCTGGAGTTATTTTTCCTTAAATAATCCAGAAACTTATTATCCAGCAGCTTTTCATCCAGCTCGCTTATATTAGATATTCTATTTATTATTTTCTTTTCTATATCGTCAGAAGGCTGGATGACAGCATCTTTTGCAATTTTTAAATATTTGTTTATATTATTCATTTTAAAAAACTCTAAAGGATCTTAAGCATAATATAATAGATTGAAATTAATTATTTTTGTTTCAATTCATAATTCAATTATCTATAAGTCTTTAACTTATCTTTGATTATCTTCCTGGCCCTGTGTATATTTGTCTTTACCGTTCCGATGGGCTTACCGGTGAGTTGCGATATTTCCCTGTAGCTATAATCCTGCAGATCCCTTAGAATCAGCGGGATTCGATAACTCTCGTCAAGACTTACCACGATTTTTAATACTTCTTTTACTGCCTCTTTATTAAAAAAACTCTTTTCAAGACTCTGGTCAAATCTTGTAAAAACTACTTCGTATTCCTCCGTGATCTTTTCGAGGCTTACTTTTTTATCTTTTGTTTTCGAACGCAGTCTTAATTTATCGATACATGTATTGACTGTAAGTTTTCTTATCCAGGTCTTGAAACTGGATAATCCCCTGAAACCTTTTATGGACAGGTATACTTTTACGAAGACTTCCTGGCTCACGTCTTCCGCTTCATGTGCATCCCTCAATATAAAAAATGCTGTGGTGTAGACATATCTAGAGAATTGTCTGACCAGTTCTTCGAAAGCAGCCTTGTCTCCCCTTTTTGATTTTGCGATTAATGCTCTTTCATCCACTTCGTGTTACCCGGTCCTTTTTTTTATTTTTATCCAATATTATCCTTCCCCCGGATGACTCTGCTGGTTTTATGTCTTAATCCTCAGGTGCCTCAGCCAACGCAAGCGTAATAGTTAAATAGTCTCCATCTCTATATATCTTGACTGTTACCTCGTCTCCTATGTCGTGTCTTATAATCTGAGCAAACAACTCATATGGATTACTTACCTTTACATTATCTATTTCAACAATTATATCACCGGCTTTTATTCCAGACTCTTCTGCCGGATATCCTTCCGGAACATTGCTGATATATACTCCGCTTATACTGCCTGTGCTTTCAGACATTTCTATACCCATATAAGGAATTCTTGCTTTCCCGAATTCGATAATCTGTTCGGCAATGCCTACCACTGTATTGCTGGGAACAGCAAATCCTATACTCGTACCTGTTGTTGCCAGAGTATTGATTCCTATTACTTCCCCATCTGAGTTTACCAGCGGACCTCCGCTGTTGCCTGGATTTATTGCCGCATCTGTCTGAATCAGATTAACAGGAATCGTAATATCTCTTCCTTTTGCGCTTACCACCCCCAGCGTTATTGTCTGATCAAGTCCATAAGGACTTCCTACTGCAATAACTATATCTCCCACTTTCACATCATCCATGGAATCAAAACTGGCGGCTTTAAGGCCATTTGCCTCTATCTTTATGACTGCGACGTCATTTCTTTCATCTGCTCCTACCAGTTCCGCAGTATATTCACTGCCATCATATAAGATCACTACCAGTTTTTCTGCGTCACCAGCTACATGACTATTGGTTATAATATAACCATTTTCGGTATAAATCACTCCGGAACCTATCCCCTCCTGTTCCTGTGTTTGCCCGTATATATCCTCACCAATTACGGTCACGTCTATGTGTACCACAGAAGGTGTTATTTCTTCTACAACCCTGCTTATTGCGTCATCTAATTCATTAAGTAAAGTCTCTCTGTTGTGCCCGGTCTGCTGCCCGCTTTCGATACTTTCTCCCTTAAATAAATCCGCAATGGATACTTTATTG
>CAZODG010000079.1:0-5698 GCA_964578525.1 uncultured Actinomycetota bacterium | reverse complement strand
AGGTTGAATGGGAGTTCCCCTGGGTTCTTTAAATGGTGAGTGAATAATTCCTATGGGTCTATAAATTATTTTCATTTTCACTCCTGCAAGACTTTAATTTTAACGGAACTAAGTTGGTTTTAATTAAAAACTCTTTGTTATATTATATTTTCACATATTTAGATATTTTCAACAAATCTATCCTAATGTCTGCCCCAGATTGCGAAATTTCGAACCAATTTTTAAAAGATATAATTAGGCTTAAAAACTATTTTATGAATCTTGATAACTAGTTTTGAACCAGATTCTATTATGTTATAATATCAACAGCTATAAATTTTAATTAATCGTATTATAGATATTTGGCGGTAATAATGCATACAAAAATTAAAATGGTTTACTGGAAAGGTGAAAAATTCTGGTTAGGCAAAGTTCTTGAACATCCTGAAATTATGAGTCAAGGTGAAACACTTGAAGAACTTGAAGAAAATCTAAAGGATGCTTATAAACTAATGCTAATGGACGATGTCCCTTCGGATTACCATTTTAAAGAAATATTAGTATGAAACGTAGCGAACTTTTGAAGCAGCTAAAAAAAGAAGGCTGCATATTTCTTAGATCAGGATCAAGACATGATATCTATATAAATCCAAAAACCGGTCAAAAACAACCAATCCCAAGACACTCAGAAATTGATAATGCTTTAGCTAATCATATTAAAAAATACCTAGGTACCGAAAAATAATATCTGGCTGGGGAGGGAGGATTCGAACCCCCGCTCTACGGTCCAGAGCCGCATGTCCTACCCCTAGACGACTCCCCAGTAATAAAAGTATGAATAAGAGTATTATTATATGTAAAAAGCATAATAATGCTATCAGAAATTTTTATGTGTGGCAAAACAAAATAATATAAAGTGCGAGGAAATAATATAGGGATCAAATTATATAAAATGCTTAAAATAAAGAAGTCTTAAAAGGGACGTAGAATCTTTTTCGCTATTCGGTTTTTTTTATGTAGAAAATAAAGACGTTGTCATTTTTTTCTATCTTTAGAAGTTCGTTTCCAGTCATTTTGGCCCAACTTTTTATGTCAGGTTCCGAACCGGGATCATCGGCAGTCATTTTAAGTATCTGATTTTTTTCCATACTGTTTATTTTTTTCCTGGTTTCGAATACCGGGACGGGGCAGTAAAGACCAATACAGTCCAAATACTCATCAAAATTTTTTTCATTTTCTTTTTTATTGTTATCATTCATATGTGTCTATCACTACATAGTTTTGTATAATATCAGAGTGTAATAATTAGCTAGTAATATGTTCTTACAATTATTTTTATAATTTCGCTCCGCAATTCGGACATTTTTCCATTTTATCCGTAACCGGGTAGCTGCACAGCGAGCAGTGACTGACTTTGAAATTACAGAAGGTACAGTACTCTACTTCGACACTCTCAAGTTCCATATCGCAGTAAGGACATCTGCACGCCACTTTTTTGCCTTTGCTTTTTGATTCTTTTTCAGTCATATCGACTCCCATTAAACTATTTTTTATTTTTTTGTTTTTCTTGGTAATTCTCGATTGCTTTGTGCAGTGCATCTGCACCCAGATTCGAACAGTGAAGTTTATTTTTAGGAAGACCGCCGAGTTCTTCGGCAACGTTTTTATTGGAAATCTTCAATGCATCGTCCAGGGTTTTCCCTTTTGCCATTTCACTTACCATACTGGATACGGCAATTGCTGCACCGCAGCCGAAAGTCTTGAATTTTACATCATCAAGTTTATTATCCTTTACTTTTATGTAAAAAGTCATCATATCGCCGCAAACAGGGTTTCCGACTTCACCTATGCCATCTGCGTCCTTTATATCCCCGACATTTCTGGGATTCATAAAGTGATCCATTACTTTTTTGCCATACATAATCATTGGTACCTCTTTTCAAAATATGTAAATTTACCGGTATTTTATAGTTTTTAAATTATAAAGGTTTAAAATCAAAACAAATATATTATTTTTAATTGATACTTTCAAGTATTTTAATCATTCCTTATAAAGTGGCGATATTTTTCTCAATCTGTCTATGATCGGGGGAAGGACCTCGATAACTTTTTCCACTTCTTTCTGCGTATTATATTTTCCAAGAGAAAAAAGAACTGAACCCTGTGCCATGGTGGGAGGCAGGCCCATTGCCAGAAGGACATGCGAGCTTTTTAGAGCCTGCGATGCACAGGAAGATCCGCTGGCGGTGGCAACTCCTTCAAGATTTAAAAAAAGCAGTATCGATTCTCCCTCGATAAATTCAAAGCTTATATGGACATTTCCGGGAGTCCTTTTCGTGGGATGCCCGTTTAATTTAACATTTTTGATTCTGTCTTTTATTCCCTTGATAAGATTGTCCCTTAATTTTGATATATATATTATATTTTTATCCATTTCAGCTGCGGCTATCTCGCATGCCTTACCAAAACCTGCGATAGCGGGAACATTTTCAGTCCCGGCTCTTCTTCCGCTTTCCTGGATGCCTCCCAGAAGCAGCGGCTTTATCCGGACTCCTTTTCTTACATATAAAGCGGCAGCCCCCTTTGGGCCATACATCTGCTGAGAGGTAAAAGTGTATGCGTCTACTCCAAGCTTATTTACATCGACCGGTATTATTCCTGCGGCAGCTGCGCCATCACTGTGAAATAAAACATTTTTTTCTTTTGTAATATCTGATATTTTTTTTATTCTCTGAATGGTTCCTACCTCATTATTTGCATGGATTATGGAAATAAGTACCGTATCTTTATTTATTTCCTTTTTAACATCCTCAGGATTTACAAAGCCATCTTTATCTACCGGAACCAGGGTCACCTTCCATCCTTCCTTTTCGAATTCCTTTAAAGGATTGATGATCGAAAGATGTTCGATACTCGAGGATATTATGTGGTTTCCCTTGTTTTTATTGGCTCTTGCCAGCCCCCAAAGGGCAAAGTTATTTGATTCCGTACCGCAGGACGTGAAATATATTTCTTCTTCTTTGGCGCCGATAAGACCGGCTGCCTGTTCTCTTGCCTTATCCAGAGCTTCTTTTGGCGGTCCTCCGAAATCATGAAGACTCGATGGATTTCCATAATTTAATTTAAAATATGGCTCCATATAGTCGAAGACTCTGTCATCGACTCTCGTGGTAGAAGCGTTATCGAAAAAAATCTTTTCTTCGTTCATAATAGTTACTTCATTATAAAATTATAATCACCGGCACTGCAGCTGTAATTGTATCATTACTAATAATGGTTTGATTATTTCAAAAATCGATTTAAAAATCAAACGGCTCTTATCTTTAAATATCCTTTTTTATGAATAATAACTGTTGACAAATCTGTCACTATTTTTTAGTATTAAAATATTATGAATAAAAAGATGTATAGTTTCAGATTAAACAAAGATTTAGTAGATAGCACAAAGGAGATCGCAAGGGAGATGGGGATATCTCTTTCTTTGTTTATTAGTTGTTTATTAAAAGAAAAAGTAAGTCATTTGAATTCCGGGCGAAAAGGCAGCAAGATGGATAACAATTTTATTATCCCAAATGAGCCTGCTCCTCAAATCTTACGGGAGATTGCTACGGAAATAAAAAAATTAAGATCGGATTTAAAGAGTTTTTTGAAAATAAGTAAAAGTGAATCTAAAGTTTGATTTTTTAACTATGATATGATTTCTATATAATCCTTTATCCTTCTTAAGGCCAATTCTTTTCCAAGTATTTCCATTGTTTCGAATAGAGGAGGGCTGACAGGGCTGTTCCATATGGCTATTCTTGCCGCTTCAGCAATTTTCCTAAGGTTAAGGTCAAGATCCTTTGCAACCAGTCTCAAATTCTCTTCGGTTTCTTTTACCAGGAACCTATCATTTACCCGGTCCAGTGCGCTATAGACAGTATTCAGTATTTTCAGGGAATCAATACTCTTGTTTTTAAAATAATCTTTCGACTGGTCGCTGTATACGATTTTAATAAAGAATGGAGCAATCAAATCCATGCTTTCCTTCAGGGTTTTAATGCGCTCTTTTATAAGCGGTGTTATTTTAGCGATTTTCTGCTCTAAATTTTCTGAACTGCTTTCGAGAGCGCTCGTTTCTATAGAAACCAGATATTTTTTTACCCGGGTTTCCAGAAGTTTTTCCAACGCGGAATTTTCCATATTTCTTATATAGTATCCATTTACCCATAAAAGCTTGTCGTAATCGAATTTAGCGGGCTTTTTATTTATAGAATCAAGTTCAAATTTTTCAATCAATTCATCGATTGAAAAAATAGTGGTCTTTTCATCGTAGGCCCAGCCAAGGAGTGCGAGATAATTTAATATGGCTTCTTTTAAAAATCCATCTTCAATGTATTTTTCGACTGATATTGACCCATGCCTTTTACTTAATTTCTGGCCGTCCTGTCCCAGTATCATTGGCAGGTGAGTGAAAATGGGCATATCAAAACCAAGTGCCCTGTAAATGAGGATCTGCTTTGGCGTATTCGAAAGGTGATCCTCTCCTCTTATGACATGTGTTATTTCCATCAGGGCATCATCTATGGCCACGGAATAGTTATAAGTGGGGAGTCCATTGGATCTTATTATGATAAAGTCCTCGATATTTAAAGCATTGATCGTTATATTTCCATATACGGTATCTTTGAAATTTATAACTTCGTTTTCAGGTACAAGGAATCTTATTGCATAAGGCTTATCGCTTCTTAAATTATCATCGATATCTTTTTGGGGGAGTCTCAAACATCTTCTATCGTATTTAAAAGATTTCTCTCTTTCTATTTTTAGCAATTCGGGACTGCAGAAACAGCGGTACGCCTTCTTTTCTTCAATAAGTTTATCGGCATATTTTTTATATATTTCGAGTCGAAGGGATTGTCGGTATGGGCCATACTCACCTCCGCTTTCGGGACCCTCATCCCAGTCAAGCCCCAGCCATTTTAACGAATTCAATATGATATCTATCGTTTCTTCCTGATGTCTGGCTATGTCGGTGTCTTCAATTCTTAAAATGAATTTTCCGGCCGTTTTTCTGGCATATAACCAGTTGAAGAAGGCAGTTCTGGCACTTCCAATATGCAAATATCCTGTTGGGCTGGGAGCAAATCTAACCCTTACTTCTTTATTTTTCTTATTCATTTTAGATTTATGGGTTTACCCATATTGTGATTTTCCTAAATGTCTCGACAGGCTGTCCCCACAGGGGATCCTGGCGGTGAGTAAATCCGGATGGAACTTCAGTATACACTTCATTTTTATATTCTATATGCGTATAACCGGCTTGAATCAACATATTATTTGCTTCGGTTATGGATATTAACGATACCATGGGCATAATCGGGATCGCATCGGGAGCAATAGGCATTTGCACTGTCGGTTCCTGACCGTAACGGAATTCTTTTGTTTGTATCTGGTCAAGCGGTGTGTATCTATTGGGGATCATCATCTCTCCTGTCTCAGGATTGATCACAACCTGGACATTGATTCTGTCATCCTCGGGTCTTACGAAATTTTCTATGGGCAGGTCTTTTGTTGCCTCGGTCATAAATAGGTTCCAGATCATTGCCGGCTGTGCGCCTCCCTGAACTCTCACATCATGAATATTTTCCATTTTTATGTTGGCTTCCGGATATCCCATCCATACACAGGCTGCAAGGTTCGTAGTAAATCCTGTAAACCAGGCGTTTTCCCTTTCATC
>CAZODG010000078.1:0-5706 GCA_964578525.1 uncultured Actinomycetota bacterium | reverse complement strand
TTTTATTCAGGATGAATCCAAAAACGCATCACGGGAACTGGCAAAAGAAAAAGGAGTCTTTCCGAACTTCAAAGGGAGCGTTTATGATAGCCCCGATGGATACGAAATCAGAAATGCAACGACTACCACTATTGCTCCTACAGGGACCCTGAGCATTATTGCTGATTGCTCAAGCGGTGTGGAACCAATCTTTGCCATATCTTTTGTTAAAAATGTCATGGATAATGACAGGCTGGTCGAGATCAATGATTATTTTGAGGAACTTGCAAACAAAGAAGGATTTTATAGTAAAGAATTGATGGAAAAGATAGCCGAAAAAGGTAATTTAAAAGATATCGAGGAAGTTCCTTCAAGATGCAGGAGGGTATTTGTCACGGCACATGAAATATCACCGGTATGGCATGTAAGGACCCAGGCCTCATTTCAAAAATTCGTGGATAATGCAGTTTCAAAAACAGTTAATTTCTCAAATGATGCTACGGTCCAGGATGTAGAAAATGTATATATGCTGGCTTACAGGCTCGGCTGTAAGGGCATAACCATTTTCAGGGATAAGAGCAGGGGAAGCCAGGTTCTTGAAGTGGAAGGAAAGAAAAAAGAAGAAGAGGGATTAAAGGAAGTTGCTGTCTCGAAAGAAGTAAAAGAAAAGAAAAAAGGTTTTCATGAAGTCAAAGAAGAAAATGAAGTTATTGAAGAAAATAAAGAAGAAATAAAAGATGTGAAATTAAAGCCCCGATCCAGACCGGAAGTCACTCATGGCATGACAAAAAAATATAAAATAGGAAATTGCGGGAAGCTTTATGTGACCGTGAATTCAGATGAAAATGGTATCTGTGAAGTATTTATAAATACAGGAGAAGAGGGTTGTACTGCCCTGACAGAAGCAGTGGGAAGGCTCATAAGTGTTGCTATAAGATCAGGCATAGATATAGAATCGGTAAAGAAACAGGTGGTAGGAATAAGATGTATAACCTGTATTGCCGATAATGAAACCCATGTCCTTTCCTGCCCGGATGCAATGGGTAAAGCAATAGAGTTTTATATGAACGGATCCAATAAGTTTGATTTGAGTAAAACCAGTGGTCCCAGATCCGTTATGATATGCCCGGAGGATGGCTGCGGAGGGATAATGGAACCTGAAGGGGGCTGCTATATCTGCAGAAACTGCGGTTATTCCAAATGTTCTTAATCTGCATTCTTATCTTTTAAAATCTTTTCAAGAGATGATTTGTAAATTTTATAATCGCCCTCGGAAAATAAAACCATCTGTACAAGTTCAATTTCCGCATGCTTCTTTAAAAAATCAACGATGGTTTTAAGTGCAATCACCGATGCTTCTTTTACAGGATAACCGAAAATTCCCGTGCTTATCGATGGGAAGGAAATACTCTTGATATTATTTTGGGAAGCTAGAAGCAAACTATTCTTATAACAATTTTTTAAATCCTGGGCATCGTCCGCACTACCACTGTAAACGGGACCGACGGTATGAATGACATATTTTGCCTTAAGATTATGCCCACCCGATAGTTTTGCCTCACCGGTTTCACAGCCTCCAAGTTTTTTACACTGCTCCCACAGTTCCGGTCCCGCTACTCTATGAATGGCACCTGATACGCCTCCGCCGGGAGAGAGTCTCCTGTTTGCAGCATTTGCTATTGCTTCGGTATCTTGGATGGTTATATCTCCGCAAATAAGTTCAAGGATTGAGTTTCCGATATTATAACTGGTCAACATATAATATTTGAATTTAATAAATGATTATAAATAAGTAATTATTCCCATTTGAAGGTAACAGTAGATAAAACTGATCCTACTACCAGAAGTCCCAGAATTACAGTTAAATCCAGCCAGTGTGAACCCCAGCTATTACCTGCCCATAAACCTTTCAAAAAACGAACTACATAGGTAAGGGGCAAGTATTTACTTATACCTCCAACTTTATCACCTATGACCTCAATAGGGATAGCTGCTCCGGAAAGAAACATCATAAGAAAACCGGTGACCATTCCAACTACATTCGCTACCCGGCCAGTAGGCGACAGACTTGCAATGAGATACCCGAAAGAGAAAAAAGACAGAGTGGAAATAGTAAAACCTGCCAGTACACTAAAAATATTTCCTCCGTATTGGACGTGGTAAACGAATTTTCCCAGTAAAAAAAGCAGGGTCACACCTATAAAAGACATAATAAAATAAGTAAAAATATTGGCAAAAAGATAGATTGCCGGTGACAGCGGTGTTGAGTGAAATCTTTTTAACACACCCCTTTCCCTGTCCTCAGCTGTAGAAATAGGCACACTCATCATACCTACGGTGACAATAATTATTCCCATATATGCCGGAAGCTGAGAATCAACAAAACCAAGACCTCCAAAAAAAGGAGTGGGCTCATTACCGTAGATGAAACCAAACAGAAGCAGCAGCGCAGGAGCCCAGAGGAGTGTAAAAAATGCCGCCATTGGTTCTCGTAAAAATAATTTCATTTGAACTACCGTTAATCTTGAAAGAGACTTCAAAAAACCTCCTTAGTTTCTTATTTGCTTTCCGGTAAGGGTAAGGAACACATCTTCAAGTGTCGACTGCTTAGTTTGAAGATCGGTAAAATCAATATTTTGATTAACCAGAAAGGTAACAACATCTTTAACCATTCTTTTATCGTGTCCGTATATGATTATATTACTACCTGATTTTTCATATTTACTTATACTTTTTATATTATCTAACAAATCCAATTCAGGACTTTCGGTTACACTGAATCTGAGCCGGGTTTCCATACTTATATCCTTGATTAAATTGCCAGGCGTATCAAGGGCAATTATCTTCCCATTATCCATGATTGCGACTCTATCGCATAGCTTCTCCGCTTCTTCCATAAAGTGAGTAGTAAGAAATATGGTCTTTCCTTTATTCCGAACGCTGCTTATAAGATCCCATGTTGTTCTTCTTGCCTGAGGATCGAGGCCCGTGGTCAGTTCGTCAAGAAAAATTAGTTCGGGATCGTTTATTAACGATAGTGCAATAAAAAGTCTCTGTTTTTGCCCGCCGGATAATTTATCAAAATAAGCATTCTTTTTTTCTTCCAGACCGAGATCTCTAAGCAATGGGACACTTTCAATATTTTTCTTATAAAAAGATGAAAAAAGAGATACTGCCTCCCATACCTTCAGTCTTGCGGGAAGCTGTGATTCCTGAAGCTGTATGCCTATCATGTTCCTTAAAGTACGGCCGTTAGAAGCTGGATTCAAGTCCAGCACCGTAAGATTCCCTGAATTTGGTTTCCGCAGTCCCTCGATACATTCTATCGCGGTTGTCTTTCCTGCACCGTTTGGGCCGACAAGACCGAATATTTCTTGATCATAGACTTCGAAGGAAATATCATCGACAGCTTTTATTTTACCATAGGATTTTTTTAAGTTTTTTACCAGGACTACAGATTTTTTCATAATAGAAAGTTCTTTTGTAAATTCTTTAAAGTATAATTATATTTTTATTACCAGTCAAGATAGTATTTGATCTGGCAATTTTAAATTAATTTTAATAAATATTTAATTTTTTTTTAACAACAAGAACTTCATTATTTGATAGAATTCGTTTTCAATAGCATTAGTAAAAAGTTTTAATGAAAGGAGAAAGTAAAGTGATAGAAAGAAGGAGTAATCTAAGGATATTAATTAGTCTGACTATAATAATGCTGTTCCTCGGAAGCACTATTTTATTCGGCTGTAAGGAGGAAGCTGTACCTGAAGAAGAAACTGCTGTAGAGGAAGAGTCTGCTGAAGAAGCAGTAGTCGAAGAAGAATCAGAAGTAAAACAGTTTGAGGGTCAGGAACTCCTGGTTTCCGGTTCCACCACCCTGCTGCCTTTTGCTGAACCTGCCGCAGCAGCCTTTATGGATAAGTATGGCGGGTCCATAACAATAGCCGGAGGCGGTTCAGGAACAGGTATATCTGAATGCATAAATGAAATCAATGACATAGCAGATTCATCAAGACAGATTAAAAGTGAAGAAACAGAACAGGCAGAATCGATGGGAATAAATATAGTTGAAGTGCAGGTTGCTTATGATGGTATATCTATAATACTTAGCGGAAATATAGAAGGCGTGGAAGATCTTTCGATAAGGCAGCTCTCCGATATCTTCCGGGGTATCATCACAAACTGGAGCGAAGTCGGAGGTCCGGATGCAGGGATAATACTGGCTTCGAGAGACTCGGCTTCGGGAACTTATGAATACTTTCTGGAAGCTGTCGTACAGATGGATAAAAGCGAGGAAGAGAACGAATTTACACCAATGGCACTGGCTCTTCAATCAAATGCGGACATCGTGAATACTGTGACCTCTACAGATAATGCTATTGGCTATATCGGTCTGGGTTATCTGCAGGAAGCTCTTGATAAAGGCGCTAAGTCAGTAAGGGTTGAAGGTATCGAGCCATCTATCGAGACTGTAAAAGACGGCACTTACCCCATATCCCGAGGCCTTTATAATTATTACCGTGAAGGCGATTTAAACGAGATGGGTACGGCTTATCTTGATTTTATTTTAAGTGATGAAGGTCAGACAATTGCCCTAGATGTTGGATTCGTGCCATTAAACTGATAACCTTCTTATAATATAGAATATAGGGTTGTTAATTTAGGACAGGAATTAAAGAAAGTCACAATGTGATGGGGCTATAGATTGGGATAATTCTATAGCCCCGGATCTTTTAAGATTTAGAACTTAAGTTAAAAAATATCTGTTATAATATTATTTTGATGAAGAAGCCGAGATTAAAATTAAGACGCATTCAAAATTTTCTAGTTGGCAAGTTTATTTTTGCAAATGGGATCATTTCCATAATCATTTTAGGATTAATTCTCACTTTTTTAGTTTATAATTCGGTAAGATTTTTTTCCTCATATCCCCTTTTTGATTTTCTTTTTGGCACCAGATGGTCGCCTACGGGATCCGAAAAATTTGGATTTGTGCCGCTTCTGGTTGGATCTCTGGAAGTTGCTTTTGGCGGAATTCTGATAGCAATACCTCTGGGTGTGGGAGTGGCAATATATATTGGGGAACTTGCACCAAAACTTATAAGAGAAATTTTTAAACCGATTATCGAGGTGCTTGCGACAATACCATCGGTGGTTATAGGTTTTATCGGTTTAAAAACGATAGTTCCGCTGATAAAAAATGTCTTTAACTTAAGTATCGGTCTTACTGCACTCTCTGGTTCCGTAATGCTGGCATTTATGAGTCTTCCAACTATCATATCTATTTCCGAGGATGCTATAAATGCAGTGCCTGTAAGGTTCAGGCACGCTTCAATTGCTCTGGGAGCAACAAAATGGGAAACAACAATAAGAACAGTATTTCCTGCGGCATCTTCGGGTATTGTTGCGGCCGTGATGCTGGGACTGGGAAGAGTGGTAGGCGAGACAATGACCGTACTGATGATAACAGGAAATTCACCCCGGATCGTATTTTCCTGGCTGCAGCCCGTGAGGACCATTACTGCTACTATTGCGGCAGAGATGGGGGAAACTGTTCAGGGAGGATTGCATTATTCCGCATTGTTTGCAATAGGCCTGATATTATTCATTATGACATTTTTTATAAATCTGATAGCGGATAGATATGTACAGAAAATAAGAAATTTTTAATTTTATGAATTTAAAATGAAAAACAGGTATCTAAAACAAAATCTCTGGTATTCCATA
>CAZODG010000077.1:0-5801 GCA_964578525.1 uncultured Actinomycetota bacterium | reverse complement strand
CAATAGGTATGACCCTGGTTACTGCGGCCTCACAGGGGCAGGACATAGGCATAGGTCCGGCCGCCACCATTACTTCCGCAGTATTTGTCTGGTTCGTCTTAAATGCTGGTGAGGTCACCTTGTTGACCATAGTAGCGGCTTTCCTCTTAAGCTGCGTGGTCGGGTTAGTCATCGGCGTATTCAATGGCACCCTGGTCTCCATATTCAGGGTTCAGCCGATGGTTGCGACCCTTATACTGTTTATGGGGGGCAGGTCCATCGCCTTTATGATTGACGGCAAATTGTCTCCCATACTGGCGAACGATATATCGAATCAAATCGGCACCGTAATACCGGGAGTGCCAATACAGACTCCAATAATCCTGACCGTCGTCTTCATTGCGATCGTTGCAGTGGTACTCAAGACCACGAATCTCAGGCTCTATGTTGAGTCTGTGGGAATCAACCCAAATGCTGCGCGTCTGAACGGTATCAACCCGAAAAAGATTATATTCCTGACCTTTTTGATTATGGGAATCTGTACCGCGGTCGCAGGTTTCATCGCAGTTAACAAGGCGGGGCGCCATGACAGTGTCAATCTGCTCAAGTTTATCATGATGGACGCGATTCTCGCCGTAGCAATAGGCGGAAACTCGCTCTCCGGCGGAAAGTTCAGCATCACCGGTTCTATTATCGGCGCGTACACTATAGAGATGCTGAATAGGACCCTGCTCAGGCTGGAGATAGAAACCGAGACGATTAAGGCCTTCAAGGCAGTATTCATTATCATTCTCATGGTAGTTGGATCGCCTGTGGTTAGGGTTTTTGCCGGGAAAGTCATAAACAGGGTTCGAACCGGGCGATTTAGAAGCGTACTAAAGAGAAGTGCACCAAAATCTGTGAAGGAGGAGTAGGATGGAATCTCTGAATGCAACCAAACCAAAAACAAGACTATCGAATTCGAATCTTCTGTTTCTCATCGCCGCGGTCATATTTGTACTGATGTACTTGCTTGCCATTATAAGTTTTCCGGGCAGTTTCATGCAGTTTCAGACCTTCTTTGACCTGTTCAACCTGAACGCTCCGCTCATCATCATGACACTTGGTCTGTGCGTAGTTATGATCGTAGGCGGCATCGACATTTCCATCGGCGCGCTGTGTGGCCTGGTAACCATGGCCTGTGCTGTGTTGCTGGAATCGAAAATGGGGAGCATTTGGGGCGCCTTACTTCTCGCGCTGGGTATAGGTATCGCGTTTGGTCTTTTGCATGGATATCTTATTGCCTATCTTGAAATACAGCCATTTATCATAACGCTGGCAGGGTTATTCTTAGCGCAAGGACTGCTGACGACACTCCACAAAGATCCGATCAACGTGACTATGCCTGCTTTTGTTGCCTTGCGGGATTTTAAAATAATGATTCCTTGGCTTGGCACGCAAAACAGACTAGGCGTTTTCATCCCGTGTCAAATCAAACCAGGCGCCATAGTTGTGGTGGTCCTTGTTGTCCTCTTCGCCGCCCTTATGAAGTGGTCGCGTTTCGGGCGCAATGTCTACGCTGTTGGCGGCAATATTCAGAGCGCTCGGATGCTCGGTATCAACGTAAAGAGAACGATATTCTTCTCATACGTGATATGCGGATTGACGGCCGGCATCGCAGGCTTTGTGTTCATCATGACAACAGGAGCAGGCAATATCGGAAACGGGACGTTGTTCGAAATAAAAGCAATAGCCTCGAATGTAATAGGCGGAATTCTGCTCAACGGCGGCGTGGGGAACCTGCTTGGCGCGCCAATAGGCACACTGACCCTTCTGGTAATCAACGAACTGATCCGTGCGGCGGGTGTCCAATCAAACTTTCAAGCGATAGTAAGCGGGCTCTTGCTGTATCTCTTCATTGTGCTGCAAAGCATTGTTATGTCGTTGCGTGGCGGGAGGAAATTCAGAATTGCTCTACCGCCCTGGCTGCGGCTGCCCTGGCTGAAGGGCAAGAAAAAGGCCGAGAAACAAGGGTAGCTGAAAGGGCCTTGGAGTGCGGATAATCACGGCCGAGGATGTCTTCCCGGCCGATTATTGACAATATATGTTTAGTTAGTTAAACTGACTAACATATATCTTTTTATTTAAAAAGAAAAACTTTACATTAGTTAAATAGATAATTAAATAAAAATTTGCGTTAATATACTTGTACATATACTTTAATTTATAAAGTATATAGTAATTATAAAAAATTAAGATTATGTAGGAAAGGTATGAAATGGTAAAAATAGGTTTTGTTCCATCTCACAGATCACCGTTTAATAAAGAATGGGCAATTAATATGAGAGGTAAGATAATCAAATCTATTGAAAAAAATATAGAAGAAGTTGAATTAATATACCCTGATAAAGAATTAACTGATGGTGGGCTGGTTACTTCTATGGAAGATGCGAAAAAGGTTATAAAACTATTTAAAGAAAAAGATATCCAGGGTCTTATTATAGGCATGATGACTTTTGGAGAAGAGATACCAAATCTTTTAGTTGCAGAAGCTTTCGACAATCTTCCAATTCAGGTTTTTGGTACAAAAGAAGGACCATTTACCGGGGATGGAAATAGAAAGTCAGACTCATTTTGCGGTACTATCTCTACCGCATCGGGACTTGTAAGAAGGAATATAAAATTTGATTTTTCGGGGATTTATTTTCCTGAAGAAGAGGAATTCATATCCAGCGTAAGGATGTTCTCTAAAGCAGTGACTGCCAGTACCGGTTTTACGGGAATGAAAATAGGAGCACTCGGTCCAAGGCCGGCTCCTTTTGAGACATGTGCAATAAATGAAGTAGCGCTGATAGAAAAATTTAGAATTAAAGTTGTACCTTATACTCTTCTTAAATTGAAGGCAGATATGGAGAGTACCGGAGAAAATGATGTAAAGGAAATAAAAAATGATATAGAAAAATCTTTCGATTGCAAGCTTGTAGATAGTAGAATAATATCTAAAATCGCAAAGCTTGAATATATGCTTAGAAAATATGCAGCTGAAGAAAATCTTTCAGGTTTTGCAATACAATGCTGGACGGCGATGCAGGAAGAGATAGGGTTATCTCCCTGTGTTAGCATGGGGAGGCTTACCGACAGCGGAATAATGTGTGCATGTGAGGTTGATCTTCACGGGGCAATTACGATGGTAATACAGTATCTTTTAACTGCAAGGCAGGGTGTGCCTCATTTTATTGACTGGACCATACAAAACCAGGAGAATGAAAATATGTTTCTGGCATGGCATTGTGGGAATGCTCCCATAAGCTTGAAATGTGAATCATGCAAACCTCAGATCAATACACATTCGATACTGGGCTGGCAGATCGGGTATGATAAAAGCTACGGAACAGGAGAATTTCAGTTAAAAGATGGACTCTTAACCATAAACAGATTCGGAGAGATAGGCGGAAAATTTAAGATGCTTTCTACAATTGGTGAAGCAGTACCTGACGATATGGCACTCAGAGGTTCCTGGAAATGGGTTAAGGTAAAAGATTTAAAAAAGCTTTATAGAACCATAATAGAGGAAGGCTTTGTGCATCATGCCAGCATGATTTACGGAGATTTGAGAAAGGAAATGAAGGCTTTCTGTAAATTTGCGGGAGTAGATATAATAGAAGTCTGAGTTTTAAATTATAAATATTAAAAGATATAAATGATAAATTTTAGTTTAATGTTATAATTTTTTTATTATGATTTATAGAAAAGAAAAAAATAATATTTCGCTAAAAGAAATAAATAAGAAAAACATACTTAAAATAGTAATAGATGTAGGACAAATCTCCCGGATCGATATATCAAAGCTGCTTAAAATAAGTCGTCCCACTACTTCTGCTTATATAGGGGAACTTATCGAGGAAGGCCTGATAGAAGAGATTGGTAAAAGTAACTCCACTTCCTCCGGAGGTAAAAAAGCAGTGCTTCTTCAATTTAGAGTCAGGGCCGGTTATATATTAGGAGTAATGATAGGAGTAAAGAATATCAGAATTGCTCTTACTGATTTAGGATCAAATATAATAGAAATAATGAAGATTCCAACTGAAGAATGGCTCGGACCGGATGCAGTAATAGATAAACTGGTAAAGAATATTAAGGAAATTATAAAAAAATCCAGGATTAATAAAGAAGAAATAATAGGTGTTGGAATAGGAGCAACAGGCCTGGTTGACAGTAAAAAAGGTCTGGTTATTTTTTCACCTAACTTGAATGGATGGAATAATATAAAACTGAAAGAGATCATTGAGAGAAAGATTGGCCTTCCTGCTTTTATTGAGAATGAATGTAGAGTTCAGGCAATTGCAGAGAAAAAATATGGGCTTGCTAAAAATATCAAAAATTTTGTCTGTGTCGAAACTGGGACCGGTATAGGTACCGGTGTGTTTATAGATAACAGGCTTGTAAGCGGGGATAAAGGAATGGCAGGAGAGGTCGGTCATATAATAACTAATCTGGCGGGAAACAGGGTATGTCATTGCGGGAACATAGGATGTCTTGAAACTCTGTGTTCAACAAGCTATCTTTTAGAAGATATTTCAGATGATATAAAAAAGAGTGGCTCATCTTCCAGGAGTAGTAAAAGCGTTTTAAAGCTGGAAGATCTATATGATCTTTATAATCAAAGCAATAAAATAGCTACTGTAAATATAGAGAAGAACGCTGAATATCTGGGTATCGGAATTTCCAATACAATAAAAATGTTTAATCCGGAGCTTATTATAATTCATGGAGAAGTTATCAAGTTTGGCGAGAAGTATTTAAAAAAAGTAAAGGAATCAGTTTCTAAAAATACATTTCCCAAGGTCAAGGATGACTATAATATTCAATTTTCAGAAATGGGAGATAATGTCGGAGTTATTGGAGCTGCATCTATTGTTTTTAATAATATCTTCGATCTTGATAGTTCAAGCGTCGCGGGTCATTATATTATAAAAAAGATAATAAACTAAAATTAGACCTGTTTTATAATAAATATCTTGAGAAAAGTACAATATGAGTAAATCCAAATATGTAATAGGTATAGATTTCGGTACAGATTCTGTACGTTCGGTCATCGTCGATGTCTCGAATGGCGAGGAAATATCTTCTCATGTATCATATTTTGAAAGATGGGCAGAAGGGCTGTTTTGCAGCCCTGATAAAAACGAGTTCCGGCAGCATCCTCTGGATCATATCGAATCCCTTGAAGACTCTATAGTCGGAGCGCTGAAAAAAATTAATCCGGATACCGGAAATAATATAATAGGAATAGGAATAGACACAACTGGTTCTACCGCCGGACCCGTAGATAAGAATGGTACTGTACTGGCTTTAAAAGAGGAATTTTCCGACAATCCTGATGCTATGTTCGTAATGTGGAAGGATCACAGTACCGTAGAGGAAGCAGAGTTGATAAATAAGGTTGCCAGATCCTGGGGAGGAGAAGATTATACTAAATTTGAAGGCGGAGTATATTCTTCCGAATGGTTCTGGTCAAAGATACTCCATATATTTAAGAGGGATGACAGGGTGAGAAAAGCTGCTTTCTCCTGGGTGGAACATGCCGACTGGATACCTGCCATACTAACCGATAATATAGATCCGCTGAAGATAAAGCGCAGCAGATGCGCAGCGGGACATAAAGCAATGTGGCACGCTTCCTGGGGAGGATTGCCTCCGGAAGATTTTCTTAAAAAGATATCACCTCTACTGTCAGGTTTAAGGGATAGATTATATACTGAGACTTACACCTCGGATGTTCCTGCAGGGGGATTATCTGCTGGGTGGGCAGCAAGACTTGGTTTAAAGAAAGATATTTCTAT
>CAZODG010000076.1:0-5813 GCA_964578525.1 uncultured Actinomycetota bacterium | reverse complement strand
TTTCCTCCACCTTCTTTTTTTATTTTGCTTATTCTTATTCAGCTATGATGGTGCCCTCCATTCCGGAATGTAGCTCGCAAAAATAATCGAATGTCCCTTTCTCATTAAAAGTATAACTAAATGTTTCGCCAGTAAATGAATTTAAAACAATATACTTTTAAATTGGATCCCCGATCCCTATCAGGAAATATCAAGTTTTTTCGAACTCTGCCATAATCCATGTATATTACAATAGGAGGAAGCCAGAAGAGTGCCTGGCTTTTCAGTCTTAAACATTAAGGTCCCCCGATGGTTTGTATAGACAGTACTGGTATCAACACCCTGGACCGAGCTGCCATGCGCAGTAAAAGTAAGTTTTCCAATTTGAATTGGATATTTTTCCCCATCTGGCAGAAAGTACAGAGTTATCCATGTTATATGATGCTGCGTGGTATTCGGGTGTGCAATTTCACTTCCTACACCTATAGTTACCATAATTTGTTCCCCTTTTTTTGCCGTACCGGGAGCATCTATCACCGGAACATGTTTTTCTATTTTAAAGTCCGCTTTTTGTAATAATTCATTGAGTTCTGTCATATAGTCTTCCTTTCCTTTATTATTGACATTTAATCTTTTTTAACCACTATCAAAAACATCTGCACCCATATATATAAGTATTATAATTTCAAATATGCAGCAAAGCAATGGTAGAAAGTCTAGCATTAGGATATAAAAAGTAGAGAGTTTTACTGGTCTTTAGATTAGTTTATTTTAAGCCTGAGAAATTTTAGGCTTTGTTATTGATATTTTGTTGAAGTTTTTTATTTCCTTCAGGATCCAGCCTGCTGTAATTGTTATGGAAAGAAAATCCGAAACAGGAACAGCCAGCCATACACCATTTAAACCGAAAATCAGTGGAAGAAGAAAAGCTGCAGGAATTAAAAACAATACCTGTCTGGACATGGTTAAAATAAGAGCAGGGGCCGCTTTTCCAATAGCCTGAAACATTCCTCCTCCAAGCATTTGAACTCCGATAAATGGAAAACATATTATAACTATTCTCAAAATACCGACCCCTTCGCTTATTAAGTGGGCATCATTGCTAAAGAAACTGAGTACAAATGCAGGAAAGATCATCATGACCAAAAATCCGGAACCTGCAATTGCAACGGTCCAACCTATAGATATACCAAGTGCTTTTTTAATTCTCGGATAAAGTTTTGCTCCGTAATTAAAGCTGACAATGGTACAAAATCCCTGAGTGATCCCCACAAGAGGCATCTGGATCAGGCTTAACATTCTTAGCCCGATTCCCATTATGGCAATATAGAGATCACTTCCATAGAAACGCAGAAGTCTGTTAAAAATCAGGATTATTATGCTGGCCGTTGCAGAACTTATAAAAGATGGGAAACCAATAAAAAGAATTTCTTTCATGATGGAAAATTTTACTTTAAATACAGATAGCTTCAACTTGAAGACGCTTCCGCCAAATAAAATATATAAAATAATATATGTGGAACTGATTACCTGGCTTATGACCGTGGCAATAGCTGCACCTTTCACACCCATATGAAAAACAAAGATAAAAATAGGATCCAGAATAATATTCATTATGGCACCTATTCCCATTACATACATAGCCGCTCTGGGATTTCCCTCGGCCCTTATAGAATTATTGCTGCTTATGGAAAAAGAAAGGAAAATAAAACCGATCAGTGTTATATATGCATAATCTCTGGCATAAGGCAGTACCTGCGCAGATGCACCAAAAAATATCAGGAGCTTCTCCATAAAAGCATAAAAAATAGCCATGCAGACAGCACTGATCATGAGGTTGAGAATAAAAGCATTTCCAAAGGCGCTCTGTGCGATATCTTTTCTATTTCTTCCCAGAGCCCTTGAAATAATAGATGCGCTTCCGATGCCTATCATCATACCTATACCCATTATAATGAACTGTATTGGCAATACTATTGAAAGCGCAGCTATGGCCAGTGAACCTACACCTTTGCCTACAAATATTGTATCTGTAATATTATAAAAGGCAGCTGAAACCATTCCTACGACAGCAGGTGCCGAGAACTTGAATAGTAAGCTATTTATATTGCCGTTTAACAGCAGCACTCTTTTAGATTTCATATTCCCGCGTCAAATCATGTTACTATAATAGATATTACCGATTATCAGGATATATGCTTATATAAATAAATATATATTGATTATTGATTCAGGATACTCTGGAAAAACTGATTTTTTTCTGCTTCGTTATAACCAACGGCACTTGATTTTCCAAACCACTGGGGCCATGAGTTAAATGTGCTTATATTGATGTCTTCCCTTTTTAACGAAAGTATTACAGGCAATATTTGACTCGCCTGATTTATGGATACATTTGTCCAGACATATTGTCCCATCAGATTTAGGAAATCAGCCAGATTTCCGGCATTCAGCATGGATCTTTTTTGTAAAAGTAGATCCGCAAGAAGCATTGCCGACTGTCTCTCCCTTGAATAGGCTCCTCCTCCGTAAAGGGATCTGCCGTGCCTTGCCCTTGAAAGAGCAAGTGCCTGGGCTCCATTTAGATGATGCGTTCCCGGAGTTAGATAGCATCCCGAAAAAGAATCCGCGATATTTTCTTCGACAGTGACATCGACACCGCCAAAGTAATCGATAAGAGGTGCAAATCCATCAAAGTCAGTAATGACATAAAAATCAATCTTTGCTCCAGTAAATCCCTCGAATGCACTTAAAGCTCCGGCATTACCGCCTGAAGCATGATATCCATTGATTTTTCTTCCACCATACCAGGTATCTCTCGGTATTGTAACAAGGTATGCTTTTTTTGTATCAAGATTTATATGGACAAAAATATTGATATCGGTTCTTCCGGTGACCCGGCCTCCCGGCCTGTCATAAGCGCTGTCATCACCCCAGATTATGAAATTGACTTTCCTCCCTGCTTGAAAACCGGACACTCCGCTTGAACTGTAACCCGAAGCAGCGGCAGTAGTGGCAGCAGTGGCGGCTGTTGTGGTTGCCGCAGTGGAAACACCTGCAAAGGGTTTGATACCGTAACTGTTACAAAGATTTGCAAATTCCTGAGATTCCAGGAATCCATTCAGAACAGCTTCCCTGCTTGTTCCGCTTGATAGTTTTCCCAGCCATGTGCTATAACCGCTGGTATCGGGTTCATGGTTAAAAAATGCCCTGTAAAGTATCGTAACGAACTCTTCGTTTGAATGATTTTTCCCTTTGAACTCTTCGCTTAAGATAAAACCTGTTGCAACATCTGCACCGGTTTGGGAACCGTTAAGGAGACGCCCGACCCATTGGTCCAAACCTCCTGTATCGGGCTGCCTTTCCAGACATTGTACGTAAAAACGTGTTACAAAACCCTGCAGCTGTTCTTTTGATCCACCATTAAGAGTTGTTGGGAAAATAGTTATAACTAAAATACCTACTAACACGACTATCAAAAAGTACCTGCCTCTGGAAAGTATTTTTCTAAGCATGTTTTACTCCTTTTTAAATTAAATTACATTTTAATAAGTAAAAAATTTCTTACTATTATACAATCATTCTTATCAGGTTAAAAACATTAAATATATTTTTTTAACAAAGATCCGTAAGTATTATTCATCCCGAGCCGTGTAAGGGCAAAATCATATTTTACAGGATCCTTTTCATCAAATTTCCTTAATGCATCGGTTATCTCAAGAGCCGTTTTAATATCGGCCTGTTTTCTTGCAGTAAAACCAAGCCCAAAAGAAATTCTGTACATATGGGTATCAAGCGGAATAATTAGTTTTGATTTTGAAATCCCGATCCATCCGCCCGGATCCACATTATCCTTACGTACCATCCAGCGTAAATAAAGATTCAACCTCTTAAATGCGCTGCCGCCTATAGGAGAAGGTACAAGACTGTCGCATCTGTTTTCAGTAGAAAGATTGAGATTTTTTGCAAAATCCAGAGCAGTACAATGAACCGTTTTTTCTTCCTCTTCCATATTCCGCAAAAAACATTTATTCAATGACCCGTATCTGGTTATTATATTTTTGATATTTGTCAGAAGACAGGATAATTCACGACCGGTCGTAAATCTGTGTTTGAAATCTTTAAATGTATCATAGAGCATATCAGGGGAAGATCTTTTTAAAAATAAATACGGACCGGGTGCCATTCTTTCCAATACCAGCTTTGCACTTTTCAATATCTGAGCCACTCTTCCATACGCCAGTACAGCAGCAATAAGACCGGATATTTCGCGGTCCGCTATATTTTCATAGTCATATAAAAATTCCAGCGGATCGGGATGGACGAATTTTCTGTCATTATAGCTTAAATATAATCTATCGAGCTCTTCCTTAAGTCCATCTATCCCTGTCATGGTATTGATTTTTTTCTTCCTTTCAGGTTATTTACGGAGAACAGCTTAATCCTGTATATCGATTTCTTTATGCTTGTTACTTATTTTTCCGGCCAATTCATCAAGCATCTTAAAATCAGCATCTTTTGGATACCCTTTTATAATAACCGGTTCGATAATCTCAGCCTTTAAAGAAGAAACCATATCTGCAAGTATATCAACAGTTCTCCCACCCCATCCATAGGATCCGATGATCGAAATAAATTTTAATTTTGGCCTTAAGGCCTTAACCAGATATGTAGCATAAATTATGTTCGGATGCGGGCCCGTAAGCACTGTAGGCGTTGCAACCACCACTGTAGCTGCATCCACCAGAGCCATTGCCAGCTCTCCTATATCCGAATCCGTAAGATGAAAAATCCTGACCGTTAGGCCTTTGTTTATCAAAGATTTACTAAAATATTCGACTATCTTTTCGGTACTGCCGTGCATTGAGATATAAGGGATTACTACTTCATTTTTTACCCTGTCAGAGGACCAATCTTTGTATGCGTCAATGATAAAGCCCGGCTTATCATAAAGTTGACCATGGCTGGGGGCTATGATATCGATATCCAGATCCTTTATAATATCCAAATTTTTTATTATGCTGGTCCGGAAGGGCATCATAATCTCAGCATAGTAACGTTTTGCGGCCCTGTATATCTTATTTTCATCTGTTACAAAAAGTTCATCCGTTGCATAATGAGAACCAAAGAAATCACAGCTAAAAAGGATCTTATCTTCTTTTAAGTAAGTGGACATCGTTTCGGGCCAGTGCACCCACGGAGTAAAGATGAATTGTAAAGTCTTATCGCCCAGAGAAATCGTGTCCCCGTCTTTTATCACTAAAAACCTTTCTGAGGGTATCAAAAGCAGATCCATAATCATTGATTTGCATTTTTCGTTCGTGACTATCAAAGACTCAGGATATGCTCTGGCAAGCTCAGCCAGGGAACCCGAGTGGTCCTGCTCTGCATGATGGGATATTATGTAATCTATCCTGCCGGCACCCGCTTCTTTTAGATTATCTGTCAGGGTATCATACATAGTAGGATCCACACTATCAAGAAGAGCGGTCTTTTCCAATCCTTTTATTAGATAGGAATTATATGAGGTCCCGTCGGGAAGAGGTATCAATTCATCGAATAACTTTCTATCCCAGTCTATGGCTCCAACGAAATAAATATTTTCTTTTATTTTTTTTACACTCATTTAAACCAATCCTTTTTTTATTTTATTGTATATAACCACCGACATTATATTTTATCTTATGTAATCAGTGCAAATTTCAAAAAATTGCTGTCAGAATCAGAGGGGCCTTACCAGATATTTAGTGCTTAAGAAGGCATAATGCCGGGAAAGTATATTGTTTACCTTACACCGGAATCTTTTTTCCCTAACCGTCTGAAAGATGAAATAA
>CAZODG010000075.1:0-6009 GCA_964578525.1 uncultured Actinomycetota bacterium | reverse complement strand
GCATAGTAAAGGAAGAAGATATAATTGAAATAGATATTCCTGAAAAAAAGATAAATCTTCTTATCAGTGATGAGGAAATCAAAGAAAGAATGAAAAACTGGAACCCTCCGGAAGCAAAAATAAAAGAAGGTTATCTTGCCAGATATTCAAGGCTGGTGACTTCTGCGGCAAAAGGGGCCATATTAAAATAATTTTACAAATTTATAAATTTTATTTTTTAAAAAAGAATAAAATAATGATATAATAATCAAAATATTTAAGTGTTATAAAGTTGTTACAAATATAGGGAGTGAAAGATGGCTAAAATTACCGGCGCGCAAATGATAATGAAGTGTTTAAAGGAAGAAGGAGTAGAAGTAATATTCGGATATCCCGGGGGTAAGGTAATTCCCTTATATGATGCTCTATTTGACAGTGATATAAGACATATACTGGTAAGGCACGAACAGGGAGCGGCACATGCAGCAGACGGATATGCAAGAGTTACAGGAAAGACAGGGGTTTGTATTGCCACTTCCGGTCCGGGAGGAACAAACCTGGTAACTGGTATTGCAAATGCATATATGGATTCAATACCCATGGTGGCAATAACCGGACAGGTAAGCAGAGCTCAGATAGGAACTGATGCTTTTCAGGAAGCGGATATAACCGGTATAGTTGCACCTGTAATAAAGCACGATTATCTTGTTAAAGATGTCAGGGAACTGCCAAAAGTAATAAAAGAAGCCTTTAAAGTTGCTTCTACCGGCAGACCGGGTCCTGTTCTGATAGATATTCCGGTTGATGTAACAACTGACCTTATAGACGAAAACTTTAAGGCAGAAATAAATCTTCCTGGATATAAACCTACAACAAAAGGCAATCTCAGGCAGGTTAAACAGGCAGCAAAAAGAATAGCCGAAAGTAAAAAGCCTGTAATTTTTGCCGGAGGAGGAGTCATTTCTTCGGGAGCAAGTGATATTTTAAGAAAATTTGTAAAGGTTTCTAAAATTCCGGTTATCACTTCACTTCTGGGAATGGGCTCTTTTCCGGAAGACAACCAATTGTCATTAAGTATGGCCGGAATGCATGGAACTAAATATGCGAATCTTACGTTTACCGAAGCAGATCTCATTATTGCAGTAGGAGTTAGATTCGATGACAGAGTTACGGGTAAATTATCTGAATTTGCACCAAATGCCGATATAATTCACATAGATATAGATCCTGCGGAAATTGGCAAGAATGTCAAAGTATTGATACCAATTGTAGGAGATGCAAAAATCGTTCTTACTGATTTAAAAAACGAATACGAAAACTATATCGAAAAGAAAGGAATTCCTGATAGGAAAGAGTGGCTGGCAAGGATCAAACATTTGAAAAATGCTTATCCTCTCAAATATGATAAGAATTCCAGTGAGATAAAGCCTGCTTTCGTAGTAGAGAAAATATATGAACTGACCGGAGGCGACGCTATTATCTGTACGGAAGTGGGCCAGAATCAAATGTGGGCGGCACAATTTTATAAATTCACCCAGCCAAGGACACTGGTTTCTTCAGGAGGATTGGGTACTATGGGATTTGGACTTCCTGCAGCAATAGGTGCAAAAATCGGCAGGCCGGATAAAACGGTAATAGATATAGCCGGAGACGGCAGTATTCAGATGGTGTCACAGGAACTTTCAACGGCAGTTTCAAATAAAATAAATATAAAGATAATGCTTCTCAATAATGGATATCTGGGTATGGTAAGGCAGTGGCAAGAATTTTTCTTTAAAAAAAGATATTCCCAGACATGCATCTATAATTGCGTTGATTTTGTAAAGCTTGTGGAAGCATATGGCGGGGTTGGCATAAGGGTTAAAAAAAAGGAAGAGGTCGAAGGTGCAATAAAAAAGGCTCTGGAGATAAATAATGTTGTCCTGGTAGATTTCTGGATAGACAGAGAAGAAAATGTTTTCCCTATGGTAGCTCCGGGTTCTCCGATAAGTGAAATGTTAGAAAGTGAAATGTTAGAAGGTGTATAGAATATGAAAGGTGGAGCATTATGAGCCATATCATATCGGTTTTAGTAGAGAATAAAGCAGGGGTACTGGCAAAAATATCCGGGCTTTTCAGCAGAAGGGGATTTAATATTGAGAGTCTGGCAGTCGGTCCTACTGATGATGAAAAGATTTCCAGGGTCACCCTTGAGGTGAATGCTGAAGAGCACAGTATTGAACAAATCATAAAACAGCTTTATAAGTTAATAAATGTAATAAAAATACAGGAATTGGATCGGTCAAACATTGTCGAAAGAGAACTGGTTTTAATAAAAGTAAGTGCTGATTCTAAAGCCAGACCTGAAATACTTGAAATAGTGAATGTTTTCAGGGCAAATATCGTGGATGTTGCAAAAAAATCTTTGTTGATTGAAATCACCGGGAACAGCACAAAGGTAAGAGCCCTGCAAGATCTTCTGCGGCCCTTTGGAATACTTGAACTGGTCAGAACCGGTAAAATTGCCTGCAGCAGGGGTAGTAAAGGCTAAATTAAAATAATACAAAAAAGATATATTTCTAAATTTGTAATATAAAGTAAGATAAATTTTTAAAAAATTATATTTAATATAAAGCTATTAGAAAGGGAAGCTTTAAAATGGTTAAAAAATACATAATGACTCCGGGCCCTACTCCTATATCTGAAGAGGTGCTGATGGAACATGCCAGACCTCTTATGCATCATAGATCCCCGGAATTCTCAAAAATATTTATCGAGGTCACAGAAAAACTTAAAAAACTTTTCAAAACAACTAATGATCTTTATATACTGACTTCTTCAGGTACAGGAGGCATGGAAGCGGGAGTAACAAACTTCTTTTCCAGAGGGGAAAAAGTGCTTGTAATAAATGTCGGAAATTTTGGAGAAAGATTCAAAAAAATCAGCAGTAAATTCGGTCTGGAAGTAATTTCCCTTGATTATGAGTGGGGAGAAGCAGCAAATCCCGAAGATGTAAAAAAAGCTCTGGATGATGATCCCGATATCAAAGGAGTCATGGTTCAGTTCAGCGAGACATCGACCGGTGTTATAAATGACATAAAAGCTATAGCGGATATTGTAAAAAATTCTCCTGCAATTATTATTGCGGATGTGATAAGCGGGCTTGGAGCATCGGATGTCAGGACAGATGAATGGGGTCTGGATGTTGTGATAGGGGGATCTCAGAAAGGATTGAGTGCACCGACAGGAGTTGCATTCATAAGTGTAAGTGAAAAAGCATGGAAGTTGAATGAAAAATCAGATATTCCCCGCTTTTATTTTGATCTGGCAGCAGCTAGAAATTATTCACAGAAGACACCGCCTCAAACACCTTGGACTCCCGGTATATCAATAATTGTAGCCATGAATAAAGCACTGGATATGGTATTTGAAGAAGGTCTCGAAAATGTATTTAAAAGACACAGGGTACTTGCACTGGCAACACAGAAAGCTATAGAAAAAATAGGACTTCAGCTTTTGGTGAAAGATGAAGCCAAAAGAGGTTTTTCTGTGACTTCAATAATGGTACCTGAGGGAATAGATGCCAAAGAACTTACAAAGATCATGAGAGTTAAATACGGAGTGACCATAGCAGGCGGACAGGGTAAGCTTACAGGGAAGATTATAAGGATAGGGCATCTGGGATATGTTGGGATCTTTGATATTCTTGTCGCAATATCGGCACTGGAGATAACATTACAGGAACTGGGCTATAAACTTGAAATAGGTTCGGGCATATCAGAAGCTGAAAGAATATTTGTTGAGAACAATTATCTAAATAACGGATAAGATTGGGAACCAGATAAAATAATAAAACAACTCATAGAGGAAAAGAGTATGAATAAAAAAATATTGATAACCGATGGGATCTCAGCAGATGCAAAAAAGAAGCTTGAGGAGCATTTTATTGTTGAAGAGAAAAAAGGCCTAACGCCGGAAAAGCTTAAAGAAGAGATTAAAGGTGTAAATGCCATAATAATAAGAAGCGCCACAAAACTAACTGCAGATATTATTAATGCATCTGACAAGCTCGAAATCATCGGAAGAGCAGGGATAGGAGTAGATAATGTAGACGTCGGAACAGCAACTAAAAAGGGTATTATAGTTGTGAATGCCCCGACGAGTAATGCCGTCACCGTTGCAGAGCACACAATAGCTCTTATGCTTTCTCTGGTACGGAAAATTCCTGAAGCAAATTTTTCACTTAAGAACGGCAAATGGGAAAAGTCAAAATTCAAGGGTATCGAGCTGGAAGGAAAGACACTTGGTATAGTAGGTTTCGGACAGATTGGCGGACTGGTTGCAAAAAAAGCAATAGGGCTGAGTATGAAAGTTATTGCGTATGACCCTTTTGTATCGGAAGATAGGTTTAAACAGCTCGAAATAAAAAAAGCCGAAAAGCTTGAAGATATATATAAAGAAGCCGATTTTATCTCTATACATCTACCCAAAAATAAAGATACCCTGAGAATGTTTGACAGAGCCGCATTCTATAAGATGAAAAAAGGAACAATAATACTAAACGTTGCAAGGGGCGGCATTGTTGTGGAAAAAGATCTGGCAGAAGCAATCAAGGATAAACAGATAGGCGGAGCGGCGCTGGATGTTTATGAATCGGAACCATGTACCGATTCTCCTGTTTTCAAACTTGAAGAAGTAGTCTGCACGCCTCACCTGGGAGCATCGACCGCCGAAGCTCAGGACAGAGCCGGAATCACTATTGCGGAACAGGTCATAGATGTACTTGGCGGAAAGTCTGCTTCATTTCCGGTCAATGCGCCAGTTGTAAGACCTGAAATGATCGATATTCTATCTCCTTTCTTTAAGTTATGCGAAAATCTTGGAAGCCTGTTTATAAATTTATTTGAAGGCAATCTGGACAGCCTGAAGATAGGCTATTACGGAAAGGTATCTGAATATGATGTAAGAGTATTGACCTCGATGATTCTGGTAAAGATTCTGGAAAAATATTCCGCAGAGAACGTTAATCTGGTAAATGTCGATCTGCTGGCAAGAGAAATGGGACTTAAAGTAAAAGAAGTAAAAAGCAGCCAGTCGAAAGATTTTATAAATTTGATCTCTCTGGAGGGGAAAGGAAAGGAAAGTGAGCTTTCAATCTCCGGTGCAACGACCGGTAAGAAAGACACACCAAGATTTATAGCTATTGATAAATTTGAAATAGATATGGTTCCTTCAAAGTATATGGCATTTATAAGATATGAGGATATCCCGGGTCAAATCGGAAAGATAGGAACTGCTTTTGGCAAGCTGAACATAAATATTGCCTCTATGCATGTGGGGAGAAAAAAAATGAGTGGAGATGCGGTAATGGGTTTAAATCTGGATAATGAAGTGACTCCTCAGATGCTTGAGGAATTTAAAAAACTGTCAGGTTTTAAAAATATAAAAATAGTTGCCCTATATTAAAAAGATTTAAAAGAGAAACTTCTTTTTAAATATTTAGAAAAGAATTCTATAAGAATCTAAAAAAAGAAAACTAATATTCTAGAGGTGAGTCGGTTTATATGGAAAATAAAAAAAATAAGGTTTATATATTCGATACAACATTACGGGATGGCGAACAGGCACCGGGCATACATCTGAATACCAGAGAGAAACTGGAGATAGCCCAGCAGCTTGCAAGGTTAAATGTAGACGTAATAGAAGCTGGTTTTCCCATATCATCAAAAGGTGATTTTTATTCCATAAAAGAAATATCAGCTAAAATCAGGGATAGGAAAATCGCGGCTCTCGCCAGAGCAAATCCCAAGGATATTGATGCGGCCGGAGAAGCTCTTAAGGGTGCCGAACAACCGGTAATACATACTTTTATATCTTCATCCGATATCCACCTGAAATATCAATTAAAGAAAAGCAGAGAAGAAGTACTGCAGCTTGCAGGGGAAGCCGTAAAAAGAAGCCTTAAATATACCGACTTAGTTGAATTCTCGGCTATGGATGCAACCAGAAGTGACCGTGCACATCACCCCCAGGGGCGACCAGTGGCACGTG
>CAZODG010000074.1:0-6022 GCA_964578525.1 uncultured Actinomycetota bacterium | reverse complement strand
GTAGATATTTCATAACTTATGCTTCTAATTGCATGTTTCATAAAAAATTAACATTAGAACATATTGAAAGACAATTTATAGAAGAACCACAATATGATACTCAAAAATATTATATTGAAAATCGTATTAAAGGATGGGTATCAAATGAATATTTTTTAAAAGTCAGGAAGATTTTAATTGAAAAGTAAAAAGAACAGTAAAGTTATCCTTATAGATGGAAATAATATTGCATACAGAGCATTCTATGCTATACCAGAAAATATATCCACTTCATCGGGCATCTCTATAAATGCTGTTCTTGGTTTTACCAATATGCTGTTAAGACTCATAGAGGACCAATACCCGGATACCATAATATGTGCTTTTGATAGTAAGACTCCCACGTTCAGGCACAAAATGTTCGATCAGTATAAAATAAAAAGAAAAAAAATGCCCGATGGATTATCGGAACAGTTTCCTCTTATAAAAGAGGTCCTTGATGCATTTAATATTGCTTGTATAGAAAAAGAAGGATTTGAAGCAGATGACATACTTGCAGATATAGCAGATAAGGTAAAAAATCAATTCGATGAAGTAATAATATTGACAGGTGATAAAGATATATTGCAACTGGTTTCCGGTAATATAAGAGTAATGGCAATTAAACAGGGTATTACCGATACCGTATTGATAGATAAGTTTAAAGTAGAGGAAAAACTTGGCGTCAAACCGGAAAATGTAAAAGATCTGCTTGCCCTTATGGGGGATAGTTCCGATAATATACCCGGTATTCCAGGAATCGGGCCAAAAACAGCCAGATCACTGGTAGGGGAATATGGTTCCGTCGAAGAGATTTATTCAAATATAGATAAAATAGCCAATCCGAGATTAAAAGAAATGCTTGTAAAAAATAAAGATATTGCCGTATTAAGCAAAGAACTCGCTCAACTGAAGATGCCCGGTGACTTAAATATTGAAAGTATTGTTGGCAGCAGTTTTAAAGATGTCAGTTTTGATAGAGTCAAACAGTTATTTGAAAGTCTTGAATTTAAATCTCTGGAAAAGAAACTCACAGGTCTTAAAGATAAGATCGATTTCAAAGAAGGAATCCTTACAGGCAGCAGGGCAATGGATAAGATGGTTTTTAAACCTTTAACTCTGAATTTAAACCCTGGAGGCTTGAGTAAAAATGCAGTTGAAAGTATGTGTATAACAGAATGGTGCCCCGAAGATATATTCGAGGGTATTATCATACATTACGGGCAGGGCGATGCATTTTTAATCAAAACAGGTGACCTTGTCAGGGAAGAGTTAAAAGGAGATTTAAAAAAAGTACTTGAAAATAAAAAAATAAAGAAGACCGGTTTCGATTTTAAAAGAATATATAAAAATCTGAAAAGCTGCGGCATTATTTTAGATGGAAACTTTATAGATTTCAAAATACTATACCTGATATTAAATCCTGTTAAATCTACCGTTACTCTGGATGAGATGATCGAAGATCTACTGAACATAGAAATAAAAGATATCGAGTTTAAAGATGAGAGTGGTGCCGGAATAAAAAAAACAGAAACAAAAAAGCAATTAAAACTGGACCTGTATGAGGACGATAAACAAAAAACAAAATTAGATAAGGAGAAATTGGATTCAATTTTAAAAAAGCTTGGTCTTTATGAAAATTTAGAAAAAAGATTTCTGGAAGAATTAAAGAAAGAGGATATGGAAAAACTTTACTGGCAGATAGAAGAACCCCTCATTAAAGTGCTTGCCGAAATAGAATATAGGGGCGTTAACATTGATAAAGAATATTTGGATGGTTTGGTCAAGGAATATGAAAAGGACATAGAAGGACTCCGGAAAGAAATTCATAATATTTGCGGCAGTGAGTTTAATATAAATTCTTCCCAGCAACTATCCGAAGTTCTTTATAAAAAGATGAAGCTTCCTATCATAAAAAAAACCAAGACAGGATTATCCACGGACGCAGGAACGCTTAAGGCTATTTATGACAGTTCGCCTGTAATAAAGAAAATACTGGATTGGAGGGAAAAAAACAAATTAAAAAATACTTATATAGATGTTTTGCCCTGCCTGATTGATCCGGGTGACTCCAGGGTCCATACCACATACCATCAGCTGGGAACATCTACCGGAAGAATAAGCAGCAGTGATCCCAATCTTCAGAATATCCCGGTAAGAACTGATTACGGAAAACAGATAAGAAAAGCTTTCATACCCGGGAAAGGTTATGATCTGATCCTGGCATCGGATTATTCCCAGATAGAATTAAGGGTACTCGCCCACCTTTCCGAAGATAAAAATCTTATAGATTCATTCAACAACGAAGAAGATATTCACACGCATACAGCTTCGGAGATATTCGGGGTAAGTTATGATAAAGTCGATGAGAATCTGAGAAGAAAAGCAAAGACAATAAATTTCGGAATAGTATACGGTATGACAGAATATGGCCTTATGGGCAGGCTTTCAATATCGGAGGAAGAAGCAAGAGAGTATATTCAAAAATATTTTAACCGTTATTCGGGAGTAAAAAAATATTTGAAATTTTTGATAGACGACGCGTATAAAAAAGGATATACGACCACTATTTTCGGAAGAAAGAGATATTTAAGGGAACTTGGGAGCAGCAATGTCCGCATAAGGAGTCTCGGGGAAAGATTTGCAATAAATACTCCCATACAGGGTAGCGCGGCCGATATAATGAAATTATCCACTGTTTTGCTTTTTAATAGACTTAAGGCAGCCGGAGTAGACAGCAATATCATACTTCATGTGCATGATGAATTGGTGCTGGAACTAAAAGAGAGAGACCTTGATAAAGTAAAGCAAATGGTCATTGAATCAATGGAAAATTGTATAAATTTGAACGTGAAGCTTAAAGTTGATATAAAAACGGGTAAAAATTGGTATATTTAAAAAAATATTTTATAATATTGATTATTATTTTCTCGCATGTTATCCTTTTCGAATATTAAAAAAGGAGAATGATTTATTAACTATGACCGATAATAATTTTTACGGAAAACTGACAAATGATAATTGCATGATAGAAAACAAGGATGGTAAAATGGTCCCCAATTATGACCTTACCATGATCGATTTAAATGATGGCGATGTGATAAAGGGCAAAGTTGTAAAAATCGATAAAGATGAGATTCTGGTCGACGTAGGCTTCAAATCCGAGGGAGTCATCCCGATAAACGAACTTTCTATAAGGAACAATGTCAAACCTGAAAACGTTCTAAAGGTGGATGATGAGATAGAGATAATGGTAATGCAGAAGGAAGATCAGGATGGCAGATTGATATTATCCAAAAAAAGAGCAGAAGTAGAGCAGAATTTTGACAGGATAGAAAAAATATATCAGGGCGGGGATACCATTGAAGGAGAGATCATAGAATGCGTAAAAGGAGGCCTGATAGTAGATATAGGCTTAAGAGGATTTTTACCTGCTTCCTTGATAGATGTAAGAAAGACTAAAGATCTGGAATCTTATATTGGCGAGAAGTGCACCTGCAAGATAATAGAAGTAGACAGGAACAGGAATAACGTTGTTCTGTCCAGGAAAGCAATCATAGAAGGCGAAAGAAAAGAGCAGCGGAAAGAAATACTTAATAAAATGGAAGTAGGGCAGGTAAAGAAGGGAATAATCACAAGTATTGCTGAATTCGGGGCATTTGTGGACGTTGAGGGTGTCGATGGATTGGTGCATATATCAGAACTTTCCTGGAACCATGTGAAGCATCCTTCCGAAGTAGTCAGCATCAATCAGGAAGTGGATGTGGAGATACTGGATATCGATTATGAAAAGCAAAGACTGTCCCTGGGGTTGAAACAAACCCAGAAAGATCCATGGCTTGAGAAAATAAAAAATTATACGGTTAAAGATATCATAAAGGGTAAAGTAACCCGTATTGTAAAATTCGGTTTATTTGTTCAGGTAGAAGGCGACCTGGAGGGTCTGGTGCATATATCGGAGCTAAGCCCGGAAACGGTAAAAAGACCCAGTGATGCTGCAAAAATCGGGGATGAATTAATGGTAAGGATCATTGATATAGATTTTGATAAAAGAAGGATGGCTTTTAGCGTCAGACAGGTTGAAAATCCAATCGAAGAAAAAGAAGAAGATAAAGAAGTCAGGGATTCAAAATCAGGTAAAAAAAGTGTAGAAAAGGAAACTTCTAAAGAAGATTCTGAAAAAACTGACGAGAAAGAAGAAATCTCCGGAAAAGAAGCTGAAGAAAGCCAGAACAAAGAAACAGAAGATAACGAATCCAGTAAAAAAAGACAGATAAAAGAAATACTCAAGGAAATGAAAGACGAAGCCAAAATAGATTAAAGTCGCATTTCCGACCATTTTAGTTTATATCTTAAAACTGCCTGAACCGCGAGAATTATTTTAATAATCATTGGTTGTGTCATCTTTTCATATTTGATTTCACTCTTTAATAAGTAATGTATAATTGAGTTATCAAGATAGAAGGAGGATGCCATAATAGTATTGGGGATAACGGGCAGGATTGCTACGGGTAAAAGTGCGGTATCTGGGTTTATAAAGAAAATAAAGAAAAATGTCCTGATGCTGGACATAGACAAATTGGCAAAAAGCCTCTATTCGAAAAATCCTGAAATTCTGATAAAAATTAAAGTTATTTTTGGAAATGAAATATTCGGACCGGAAGGAGATCTGATTTTTGAATCTCTGGCAGAAAAAGTTTTTTCAAGTAAGAAAGATTTAAAAAAATTAAATTGTTTGATGTTTCCATTGATCAGAAATCAGGTCGAAAATATTTTAAATAAGAATCAGGATAAGGATTATATAATAATAGATGCAGCGGTCCTCTTTGATTGTAAATTGGACCTGCTTTGTGATTATATAATCCTGGTTGAAGCACCTGGTAAAATGAGGGAGACTTTTCTTAAGAGTAAAGGTTTTTCGGATGAGAAAGTAAAATTAAGAACAAAAGGACAGCATATAAAAATAAAAATGGAAAATGTGGAATTCATAATTGAAAATAATGGATCCAAAAAAGATCTGCTTGATAAAGTCAAAAGAATCTTAGAAAAAATTTAAGTGCATTAATAAAAAAATATGACAGATTCGCAATTTAAAATAGTATCTAATTATTCTCCCCAGGGTGACCAGGGGAAAGCTATAAGCCAGTTGACGGAAGGAATTAAGAATAATCTTAAATTTCAAAGTCTGCTTGGGGTCACTGGTTCCGGTAAGACTTATTCGATAGCAAATGTAATAAAAAATATTCAAATTCCCACTCTGGTTCTTGCTCCTAATAAAACACTTGCGGCTCAACTCTGTAATGAATTCAAAGAGTTTTTTCCTGACAATGCGGTGGAATTTTTCGTAAGTTATTATGATTATTATCAGCCGGAAGCGTATTTACCAGGCAAGGATATGTATATCGAGAAAGATACTTCGATAAATGAAGAAATAGAAAAGTTGAGATTATCCACGACCAATTCTCTTTATACAAGAAATGATGTCATAGTGGTTGCCAGCGTATCCTGTATATATGGACTGGGTTCACCTTCCGAATATGGAAAACAGAGGATTATTTTAAGGTCGGGCGAAATGTTCCCAAGAGAAGAAATAATAAACAAGCTGATAAATATAAGATATGAAAGAAATGAATATGATTTCACAAATGGTAAATTCAGAGTAAAAGGGGATACAATAGAAATATTTCCTGCATACCAGGACAGGGCCGTGAGGATCCAGCTTTTGGAGGATGAATTAGAAAGAATAGTTGAGTTCGATCCTGTATCCGGAGAAATCTTTGATGATAAGGAAGCCTACATAATATCACCGGCAACTCATTTTCTGGCAACAGCAGAATGGGTAGAAAGAGCACTCGGGACAATAGAGGAAGAATTAAGTGAAAGACTAAAATATTTTAAAGATACAGATAAACTGCTGGAAGCCCAGAGATTGGAATCAAGGACCAGATACGACATGGAGATGATAGCAGAACTGGGATTTTGTGGCGGTATCGAAAATTATTCA
>CAZODG010000073.1:0-6276 GCA_964578525.1 uncultured Actinomycetota bacterium | reverse complement strand
ATCCCGCTGGGCATTACCCAGCATCCTGCCCTGCGGAGCTCGGACTTTCCTCGCAGGTAAAACCTGCGCGACTACTCGGCTAACTCCGTTTATATATTAGAAGGTATTTTATGGAAAATCAATAAGGAGGGGTTAATCATCTATATTTCCGAAACTTATCTTTGATTCCCCTTCGTAGGTAAGGTCTTTTTTATCCAGTGCTTTGTTTACGAGCCTGTCGGCTTCCTTATTTTGTTCACGCGGAATAAGTCTCAGGTCCACAAGATCATATCCTGCGAGTTTCCCGGAAATCTTAAGATATACTTTTAAAATATTTTCGTCTTTTATCTTCCATGTTTTTTTTATCTGGTTACAGAGAAGTTTGCTGTCGGAAAAAAGTATTATTTTTTTAGAGTTATATTTATCCGCCAGATCAAGGACCTTGTCCAGCGCCAGATACTCTGCCATGTTATTTGTATACTTTCCAATATAAGTGCTGAGCTCTGCGAGTCTATTATCCCTGTCATCAAATACAACGGCACCGACTGCAGACGGTCCGGGATTTCCCCTTGACCCGCCATCGAAATATATTTTTAGATATTTTATAGTTTCTTCTGCCATTTAAGATTCAAGCTCCTTCTTTATAGCATCGATTTCACTCCTGTAGATAACTGCCATCCTTCCGCATAACGGACAACTATATATCTCGTCTATGTCCTCGATCTTCTCTGCTGCAATCATCGGTATCTCCATGTTGCATACACTGCAGAAATTATTTTTAAGGACCGAAACGGCAATGCCGCCTTTTTTAGTTTTAACTTCATTATATCTTTTCAAATGATCCCTGGGTATCCTTGAGATGACATCATCTTTTCTCTTTCGCAGTCCCTCTACGATATGTTTTAATACCTCAATCTTTTCATTCATCTCGTTATTTATCCGGTTTAAATTCGCTTCTACTTTATCTTTCTCTGCCATGGCCTGTTTTACTTTATCCGACATTTCTTCAAGCTCTATCATGAGCTCCAGTATTTTATCTTCTATCTCCGAATTCTTTTGCTTAAGTATCTTTACTTCCTCCTGGTAATTTTCCAGTTCCTTAGCGCTCGTGATCGTCCCACTGAAGAGTTTTTTCTCATCATTTTTTATCTTTTCATTCTGAAGCTCTACGGTATCCTCTAACTTTTTACGCTTGCTCTCAAGGTCGGAGTATGCACCGCTTGCCTCATCGAATTTTCCCTCGGCCCCTTTTAACTCTTCCTTCGCAGAGACCTGCTCCTTATTATTTTTGATATTTTCTATCTCTGAGGACCTTGCAGAGATCGCATTTTCTATTAGCTGCAGTTCCACAAGATCCGTGACATCGAATTTAGATTCAGTCAATCTGATACCTCCAAGATTTATATCCATTCTTGCTTTTTATTATATTTATTTTGATTTTTTCTTTCTTTAAGAATTCTTCGAGTATCGCTGACATGCCGGCAATAGCCGGGGCCTCGCTGCTGCCGTGTCCCGTGGTAATGATTATTTTGCCGCTTTCTATGATCCGCAGAGCATTATGATATTTGATTTCACCGACTATTATAAGGTCGCATTCCATATCTACAAAGCAGTCCGTAAGAGAATTGGAACTTCCGCTCGCTACTGCCACTTTTTTGATTTTCTTATCTTCAGCCTTGATATCATTTTGGGACATCCATGCGAAAGATTCGATTTCCAGTGCCTTCTTTATCATGGGCGCAAGATTCTTGAAATATTGCGGTTTTTTAAGTTCTCCCAGTCTTCCAAAGCCGCTCTCCCTGAATTTATTTTCGATTTTATATATGTCATATGCCATTTCCTCGTAGGGATGGACCTTTGCGACCGCATCGACGAGACTATCCAGATTCTTTTCTCTAACTATGCATTCTATTTTGACCTCATCTGCGTAACTCATCTTTCCGGCTCTGCCGGTATAAGGTTTCGACCCTTTGCCAGGAACAAAGGTGCCTTTTCCTTTTGTGTTAAATGTACAGCACGAATAATTTTGCCACTGCCCGCCACTCTTGCTGCATATAACCTTTCTTATTTCTTCCTCCGCCTCTACCGGTACAAATACTACAAACTTATACCATTGCTCCTGCCTGTCTTCGATTATTTCTGTATTTACCATGCCTAATTTAGCAGCAATGAGATCATTTAATCCGCCTGCCATGGCGTCGTAATTGGTATGAGCGCAGTAAGCCGCTATGCCGGTTTCTATGAGTTTCAGTATTTGTTTCCCGCCGGTCGTCGAACTTAAGATTTTATCAAGAGGATCATGTATTAAAGGATGATGAGTCAACACAAGATCGGATTTTGTTCTTACCGCTTCATCTGCTACGTCTTTCGATACGTCAAGGGCCACAAGGATTTTTTTTATATCCTTCTCAAGGTTCCCTATCTGCAGGCCCGTTTTATCTCCGCTAAGAGCGAGATCTTTGTTGAAGATCCTGTCAAGACATAAAGTGAGATCCTTTAGAATCATTTTTACCCGATAAAATTGTATTATTGAAATAAATATTATAATATTTGTTCTGAAATAAAAAGTAATTCTTATTGTATTTCCAGCATTTTCTATAAGGAGACAAATGGACCTTCTGGATAATGAAAAAATAATTCTCGGAAAAATACCGGAAAGAATGATAAAGAGCCTTTATGATTTCCCTAAACAGTTTAAGGCAGCAGAAAATATTATGCTGAAACAAAAATTCTCCTTCAATAAAAAGTTTAAAAATGCGCTTATTCTGGGTGTTGGGAATTCGACTCAAACTGCATACAGATCAATAGATTCTCTGCAGATAAACAAATCTAACATTCCTATTATCTTAAACTCAAAACCAGATATACCTTCCTGGGTAGATAAAGATACGCTTGTCATTGCTGTTTCCCACAGCGGTAACTCTATCGAAGTGTTGAGAGCGGCCGATAAAGCTCTGGATCTGGGTATTGAAATCTTTGCCATTACTGCTGACGGTAAATTAAAGGAGAAAGCAGCCAGTAATAAAAATATAACTATTATCAAATATGATATAGATATAATATCCAGAATGGCACCAGGTTACATTTATGTATTCATTGTGGATATATTGATTAAAGCAGGTGCAATTGATATCTGCAGCGATAGAAAGGATTGCCTTCTGGGAATAGACTGGGACGAAGTCGAAAGTGTATTATTGGATTTTTCGAAAGAACTTTCTCCGGATGTAAAAACAAATAGAAATATTGCAAAAAGAACTGCCATAAACTTTTTTAATAACATTCCTATTATATATGGAAGCAATCGGTTAACTGAGACGGTATGTTTCAGGTTAACAAGCCAGATATGCTTGAATAGCAAAAACTTTGGTCATTTTAATACTATGCCTGAGATGGACCATGGCGAAATAGCAGCATGGGAAATGAGACATGAACTTAGAAATAAGTTTTTTGTACTCTTTATTTCCGATAAAGATTCAAGAACGGCGACTAAAACAAGAATCGAGATCTTAAAAGGTATTTTTATGGAAAAAAGAATTATTTTTGAGGAGATCATGCTGGAAGGTTCGAGTGATGCAGTTAAGCTATTTAACGGCATTTTACTTGCCGACTGGATAAGCGCATACCTTGCAGTATTAAATAAAGTAGATCCCACTATGACGAGACTTCTTGATTTAATGAAAACAAGATTCGCACGTGTCAGTTCTTCCAGCAGCGCCACAGATATCCTGGATTTATAGAAAATTCATTCTTAAAATCAAAGTAGTGATAATCAATCTTTATATTCATAAATCGCTTTCTATTTTAAAAAGCCCTGATTGCCGGAGGAGATATATGAAAAAAAATAATAACTCTTGCAGCGGTAATAAATCTTGTGATTTTTTTGCTGCTATCTACCAACGGATGTAAAGAGGAAGCCACAGAAGAGAGCGCAGAAGAAGCAGCTCTAAGAGTAAGCGAAATTGATAGAGCCTTAAATCCCGCATATGACTCTGGCGATGGGCTTCACCAAAATGATCTGGCATACACGGAAAAGCTTGATTATATATTGATACCGGCTCTTGAGGAAGCACTTGGAAACTGAGAGGCCACTGTACTACAAATGCAGATTAGCGGGGATTTGAGGTGGGAAAATTAGAGTATCTTTAATACTTTATTTTATATAAATAAAATCAGGCATAATAGATGAATAATCTTCACCAGCTGTAACCTGCCTTTCTTCACTTCCGTCAAGATTCATTAAAAAGACATGCTTTTGTGTTCCCAACAATCCCTCAAATACTATGAACTGGTTATCGGGTGAGATTATGGCATGCCCGTATTCTGTAGAATCTTCTGTAAGTCTTTTTAAGTTTTCTCCGTCCGGTTCCATTATATAGATATTATAAAATTTATCTCCTTTAGTGCGACCCTGAAAGATTATATATCTTCCATTTTTAGACATAGACGGAACCCTCTTTTCGAAGTCAATATCCAATAATTTTTTTATGTTTGTCCCATTGTCATCCATTACGAAGAGATTATAATCACCTATCTGGCCTGATTCATAAATAATCTTATTTTCATTTGCATAACCAAAGGGGTGCCAGTCATTAACCAATGGGTCCATTGTTAATCTCTCCATGTCACTCCCATCTGACTTCATCTTGTATAGTTCCCAATTGTCCTCAGTAAATACTTCGAAGTATATCTGTGTTCCATCGTAAGACCATGCAGGATCACCGCTTCTCGCAATATTAAATGTAAGTTGTTTTTTATCAGTACCGTCCCAATTCATAACCATGATCTGCCATACACCTTTTATATCCGAAGAGTACAGGATTTTTTTGCCATCGGGGGATACACAGGGATATAAGTCTCTACCTGGATCATCCGTCAGTTGTTTTAGATCAGAACCATCCAAATTTGAGCTAAAGATATCTTCATTGCCATTTTTTGTGGCCACAAATACTATTCTTTTGACTTTATAATCCATATTTACAATATAGCCACTTATCTCAACGCTTTCACTGCTGAAATCATTTTCAAGGCTGCTGCTTATAAAAATATTTGCATCTGTTTCTGTACCGGCCTTGCCTTTAATCGTAATATTTTTTTTATATAAGTTGTATTCATCAGAATTTGTTATTGCATAAATATAGATGGAATGCTTTGAACCCTGCTCAAGCCCGCTTATATCAAAAGTACCCCGAAAGCCGCTGTTTGTATAATTTGTATTTCCAAAGCTTTCAGCAACATCCCCTCTTTCAAAACCATATTCTGCATTTCCCAGAAATTTACCAAAACCTCTGGGGCCATCTAGATATATTTCCATTCTGTTGATATTAGTGCCAGATGAAGAATTTGTATCGGTTGCCCATCCGGATATTAAAATTTCTTTTTCAACAATTGATTCTGACGGAGTTTCCAGATAGATCCTTATATTTTCTTTAGCCTGCGGAACACCCTGAAGCTTGATTTCTTTTCTTATTAAGATTTCATCCTCACCGGGTAATTCAGCATAGAAAAAAATATAATGTATAGAGCCGGATTCGAAGACATGATTTCCCTTGTCCCATTTAAGGTAAAATCCTGAATTCAGATAATCATTTCCATATATAGATGCCGCTTCGTTTGAGGTAACACCGTATTCTGCAGTTCCAAAATAAATGCCGTTTTCCTTATCACCATCAAGGTAAATTTCAATATTAATATTATCATTATCTGCTGATTGAGAAGAATATGATGTCTGAGAATCAGTGGTTTCTGAACCGGTATTTTCTGAAGTTTCATCTTCATCGGTGATTTGCTGTTGATTTATTTCAGATTCTTCTACAAAGTCGTCCGATATATCTACTTCTTTGTTTAATTGTTTAAAAAAAACAATACCGAATACGGTAACAGCAATAACAAATAAAGCAATGACAATTGAAGCAATTGTTTTCATTTTCCATCTATTTCAACCCGTAGGGTGAGAAATTTAATATTTTTTAACTCTTTTCAAAAAAGACAATCAGCATATATACAAGATTCTGCTTTGCCTTTTTGTTCCTATCTAACTTTGAAGTATATCATATCTTCTTTTTTCCAAAAAACCAGGAAAAAGTCAAATTGGTGGGCCCACCAGGACTTGAACCTGAGACCTCCGCATTATGAGTGCGCTGCTCTAACCAACTGAGCTATGGGCCCTTTATGAGGATAACTGTGTGTCAGACAATTGGATATATTAATAGAAATCATATAATAAGTCAATTAACCGGAAAACTCCATGCCGTTATTCTGCGATATTGTCACCTCTAAGTTATTCAGGGAAAATGTCAC
>CAZODG010000072.1:0-6418 GCA_964578525.1 uncultured Actinomycetota bacterium | reverse complement strand
GGTATATGGTCGGTTTATAATTTCGATGGAAGCAGCCTGCTCTATAACTTCGATTCCGGGAAAATACCCCCATTAAAGACAGAAGAAAATAAGAATTGTGAAAATTTCTACTGGTATGAAAATTTAAAGGTCGATGAAATTTTAAAGGAGATTGCAGAAGAAAATGATCCTGAAGTAAAAAAAGACCTACTAGGAAATTTACAGGATCTGATGGTCCAGGATGCCGTGGTTCTGCCCCTCTACAGCAGGTTATTTTCGATAGCATATAATAATAAGAAGATAAACAAAATCGATATAAATATAAGAAATAACAAAATCTTTTTTAATATAGAGAACTGGGTTTTATCAAATGAAGAAAATACAGATGAAAGTAATGATGATGAAGTCATCATGGGTTATGAAGGTGAAGATTATGAATTTTTAGGTCCATTCGACCAGGATTATATAAGTAGTCTTATAATGAGCGGTTTATGGCAAATAGATGAAAAGGGAAACTACGGAGCAGTTCTTGTGGAAGAAGATGATTATTCTGATAAGGACATAAATGAAATACAGGATTTTGAAATCAATGTAAGGTTAAGAGATGATATATCCTGGGAGGATGGGAGCCCCATTACGTCGGAAGATGTCAAATATACTTATGATTCCATTCGGGACAATGAGGATTTGGATATTGATGAAGATTACTCAAAATTAAAAGCAATTGAAGTAATAAACGAAAAAGAGTTTAAAATCATTTTTAAAGAAAATATCAATAATTGGAAGAAACTTTTTCCGCTGGTATTAAAAAAAGGATCCTTAGACGAAAAGGATATAAATGATTTTTCCCTGAATGATATTATTGCGAACGGTCAGTATAAAGTAGGGGTATATGTGGAAAGAGAATATATAACTCTTGTGAAAAATGAATTTTATACAGGATCGGAATCGGAGATAGATTCTATAAAAATCGTATTCGATGTTGATATAAATAACCTTGTTAGTATGCTCAGAGATGAAGAGATTGATTTATTGAATATTCCGGTAGATCTGGAATTGATGAAAAGCCTGGAAGAGGAAGAAGATTTTGATTTACTGGTTAAACCGGGGAATCTGCTGGAGCATCTTGCTATTTGCTTAAAACCAAAAGAATAGATTATAAAAGGAATTTATTCTCCATAAGAATACCCATAGTTTTGCAACAGTTATTGACAATAACAGATATTGTTCTTAGAATTAATAAGTCCCAAAATCACATATTTTATTCAATTGAATTCATATGTGTCGGAATGGCGGAACTGGTAGACGCGCAAGGTTGAGGGCCTTGTGAACGATTTAGTTCATGGGGGTTCAAGTCCCCCTTCCGACACCAGTAAATATAATAAATATGATTTAATTAGTAATATATTAAGCATGGTTGAGAATGAAAGAAGCATATTTATATAAAAAGCTTGATCATCTAAGAGTAAGATGCAATCTTTGCAATCACAGGTGCCTTATAGAAGATCAGGAGAAGGGAAAATGCTGTGTCAGGAAGAATATCGATGGAATCCTGTATTCTCTTGTATACAGGAGATTAATCGCTGAAAACTCTGATCCAATCGAGAAAAAACCACTGTTTCATTTTTTACCAGGTACTTATTCCTTATCGATAGCAACGGTCGGATGTAACTTTAAATGCTTTTTCTGTCAGAACTTCAATATTTCTCAGACACCGTCGGATTTTGACATTATAGAGGGAAAGGATGTTTCTCCCGAAGAGCTGGTAAAACATGCTCTTGCAAACGGAGATAAAAGTATATCGTATACTTATACAGAACCTACAATTTATTTCGAGTATGCTTATGACACCGCAAAACTGGCAAATGAAAAAGGATTAAAAAATGTCTTTGTTACCAACGGTTTCATGACTGAAGAATGTATCATGATGATAAAACCTTACCTTGATGCGGCAAATGTGGATTTGAAAAGCTTTTCGGAAAATACATATAAAGAGAAGATCGGGGGAAGGCTGAAGCCAGTTCTCGATAATATTGCCCTTATGAAGAAACTGGGTATCTGGATAGAAGTAACCACGCTTATAATTCCGGGAATCAATGATTCTATAGATGAGTTAAAAAACATAGCAGAATTCCTGGCCGGAATCGATAAAAACATACCCTGGCATCTGAGTGCTTATTATCCTCAATACAAATCTGATATTCCTCCAACCAGTGCAGAAAAAATTAAAACCGCAATTGATATAGGTAAAAATGCGGGATTGAATTATGTCTACGGAGGAAATATTCCTGGAAGCAGACATGAAAATACTAATTGCCCCGACTGTAATAATACGCTTATTGAAAGAACGGGATTTTCAGTCTTGGGCAATAAAATGAAAAAAGGGTCCTGCTACAACTGCGGCTATAAGATAGAAGGAATATTTTAGCAAGGTTAAATCTTATATTCAATCTTTAAAATCCCTATCAGGGGAAAAGATTTCTTAACTTTTAAATAAAATTATCCTATAATATCTTTCTATTGTTTTAAAAGGCGGCATAGCCAAGTGGTAAGGCAGAGGTCTGCAAAACCTTTATCCCCGGTTCGAATCCGGGTGCCGCCTCCAGATTTATAAAAATTTTTCTAATAAAGAAGGAGAAAAACATGGGATATACCCAGGATATGCTTAAGAATATTCTCGAAAAAAATCCCGGAGAATCAGAATTTCATCAGGCTGTAAAGGAAGTATTTTCATCTATAGAAGCTGTTTTCGAAGTACATCCTGAATATGAAAAGGCAGGGATACTTGAAAGGCTGGTGGAACCGGAAAGACAAATAATATTTAGAGTACCCTGGATAGACGATAAAGGTAAAACAAGAGTAAACAGGGGATTCAGGGTCCAATTCAATAGTGCAATAGGCCCTTATAAGGGCGGTTTGAGACTTCATCCCTCGGTAAATCTTGGGATAATAAAATTTCTTGGATTCGAACAAATATTCAAAAATTCTCTTACAGGGCTCAGCATCGGAGGAGCAAAGGGCGGAAGTGACTTTGATCCGAAAAATAAATCAGATACGGAAGTTATGAGATTTTGTCAGAGTTTTATGACCGAACTTTTCAGGCATATCGGTCCTGACACGGATGTACCTGCAGGGGATATAGGGACGGGAGCAAGAGAGTTGGGTTATATGTTTGGACAGTACAAAAGGTTAAAAAATGCTTTTGAAGGTGCACTCACCGGAAAAGGCCTGGAATACGGCGGAAGTCTTATAAGGAAAGAAGCAACCGGATACGGTTTGATATATTTTATAAATAATATATTAGAAAAAAAAGGGAAGACTATCAAAGGTACAAAAATAATTATTTCAGGTTCGGGAAATGTGGCAATATACGCCCATCAAAAAGCAAAAGAACTGGGTGGAATAGTAGTTGCAATGAGTGATTCAAGCGGTTATATTTATGATCCTGATGGCCTGGATCTGGATGAGATAAAAATAATAAAGGAAAAAAATAATAAGAGGATATCGGAGTATATGAAAAAGTATCCTGATGCCCGGTTCGATAAAAACTCCGGAGAAATCTGGAAGATCAAATGCGATATCGCGCTGCCGTGTGCAACGCAGAATGAAATAGACATTAATGGAGCTGAAAATCTTGTGCAAAATGGCTGCTTTATTGTCGGTGAAGGTGCCAATATGCCCTGCCTTCCTGAAGCAGGAAAAATATTTATGGATAATAAAATTTTATATGCTCCGGGAAAAGCTGCAAACGCAGGAGGAGTGGCAGTATCGGCGCTGGAAATGTCTCAAAACAGCATGAGGACGCAGTGGAGTGCCGAAGAAGTTGATGAAAAACTTAAAGGGATCATGACAGGAATCTTTAAAAATATTACCATGATGGCAAAAGAATACGGAGACGAGGATAATTTAGTCAAAGGTGCCAATATAGCAGGTTTCATTAAAGTAGCTAATGCGATGCTTGCACAGGGAGTCGTTTAAAAAATAATAATAAATGTAATCAATAAGGAACATGGTGTTTTAGCTATGGCTGATAATTCAATTGCAATAGAAACTTTTAATCTGACAAAAAAATATGGAAGTCTGGCTGCCGTAAATAATTTGAATTTAAAAATCAAAAGCGGTGAGATTTTCGGCTTTTTAGGACCAAATGGAGCGGGTAAAACTACAACAATAAAATTGATGACGGGACTGCTTAAACCAACAGCGGGTACCGTTAAGATCATGGGCAGGGACATACAGGAAGATCCGCTGGGAGCTAAGAAAAATTTCGGACTTATACCGGAGGAACCCAGGATCTATGAGAAGTTGACAGGAATAGAGTTTTTGAGGTTTATTGGAAATATATTTGCTATGGATAAAAAAGAGATAGAGGAAAAGATAAGGGAACTATTGAAAGTTTTTGATCTTACCGGAAGAGGAGATGAGCTGATCCAGAGTTACTCCCATGGTATGAAACAAAAAATGGCCATAGCAGGTGCTTTGATCCATTCTCCTAAAGTATTGTTCTTTGATGAGCCGACAGTAGGACTCGATCCCAAGAGTGCCAGAGTAATAAAGGACATAATGAAATTCAGAGCAAAATCAGGAGTTTGTATTTTTATGTCCACTCATATACTGGAAATTGCCGAGAGGATGTGTGACAGGGTTGGTATTATTAATAATGGAGAACTTATAGCCGTAGGGGACATGAATGAATTGAGAAAGGTTTCAAAGGAAAAGGAAGGTAACCTGGAAGAGATATTCTTACAGTTGACCGGGGAAGAAGAGGACATAGATATTATAAAATCTTTGACATAATTATTATATGCTCAGTTTATTATTAAAAAACAGATCAAATATAACAATTCTCGGATATACGAGAGATGAACCTAAGAAAAAGGCCGGAAGAATAATCGGCACTATCCTCGGTGTGGCGATTTTTTCACTTATTCTTTATTATTCAGCCAGATTTATTTCTTTTATTTACAATAAATTGGATACCGGCCTCGCAAATACGATATTCGATATTGCACTGGATTATATTTTCCTGATTGTCTTTATTTTTATAATATTTACCGGTATTGCAACGAGTCTTTATATATTATATTTATCCAGGGATCTGGAACTGTTACTCAGCCTTCCAATAAAATACCGGACTGTTTTTATATATAAATATATAGAAGCTTTGATTGCAAATTCTTATTTATTTTTTATAGCAATCATGCCGTTCTTGATAGCTTATGGCATAACATCAAGATTGCCGCTGGCTTATTATCCTTCGATGATAATTGTATCTATAACCGCAATTTCGATTCCAACCAGTCTTGGGGTCCTGATAGGCATGACAGCAGTAAGATTGATAAATCCCAACAGGGCAAAAGAAATTCTTGCCTTTATAGGAGGATTATTCGGACTGCTGATATGGCTGTCCATACAGCTTATGACAAGATTCGGTGAAAATATGGCTCCACAATTGGAATCTATGGGTGTTGAAGATATAAGGCAGTATATAACAGCTATATTTAGTAAGCCATTTCTAAGATTCTTTCCTTCGACGTGGGGATCCAATACATTATTTTATCTGCACGAAGGCAATTATAAACAGTTTGGCTTGAATTTTACTTTAATTGCCGTGACTTCTGTTTTGCTGGTATTTCTCTGTATAGTTATCTCTCAGAGAATATATTATACAGGCTGGGCGAACTCATCTCAGGTTGCCGCAAGGACCGGATTTAGAAGAGCAAAAACAAAAAAAGAGATAAAAACAGATGGGAAGGGGAAATATGGCTATGGCCTTTTTTCCGGAGTGAATTATATTATAGTCAAAGATTTTAAAATCCTCTTAAGGGATGCCAGAAGGCTCTTAAATATTTTTTTACCGATATTTATGTTTACTTTTTTATTTTTCTGGTCTTTTTCAAGAAGTCTCAATGAAAGAGGAGAAATTAATTTTTTTCTACCTTTAAAAATACTTTTATTTTTATTTCTCCCGTTAGTGGTCATAGGCCTGGTAAATTCAAATATCTCAGCTAATAACATTGGAAGCGAAGGATTACAATTCTGGATACTTAAAGTTTCGCCTCTGCAGGCTAAAAAAATTTTAAAGACGAAAATAATTTTTAGCTCTATCCTGACCATACTTTGCGGGATTGTGATTATGGCCATATTTTATTTCGTTTATAAGCCGGGATTATCATATCTCATATTCGGGCTGATTCTATTAATTTTATTCAGCTGGGGAGACTCAATAATCGGGACTTCGGTAGGAACCTTTTTCCCTGTCTTTAAGGCATCTCAATCACGGAAAAATAACGTCTCATTTACAGGAGGCATACTGAATCTTGTATTATTTTTAATATATATATTATTTTTTGCAGGTATTGTTATCGGAATTTTATTTCTGGCAAATTATTTGAGCTGGTCCAACATTATCTCATTCCCTGTTATAATTGCCCTGGAA
>CAZODG010000071.1:0-6801 GCA_964578525.1 uncultured Actinomycetota bacterium | reverse complement strand
ACGGGACTCGGACCCGCGACCCTCACCTTGGCAAGGTGATGCTCTACCAGCTGAGCTACTTCCGCCCGGTAAAATTTCGGTTCAATTATTATATTACTTTTACCATTTATTTTGCAAAACAAATATTATCCACTTGAAAAATAAAAGTCAATAAAACACCCTGCCTGTCTTATTTTATTGCATTATAAAATCATATTTACATATCATTAAAAAAGAATTTCTTTTTTAATTAAACATTATTTTATATAATTATATTTAATTTTCTTTAAAATAAAGTTATATCAGGTGCTGTCATGAACGAAAATTTATCATACGACGAAAGAGCTCAAGCTATTGGTTATTTCCCTTTTATGGAACCTCATGAAAAGACTGTATTTGCAGTGCCCGGCACCCTGGAAAATCTAATAGGCGGCATGCTGGTTCTGACCAATAAAAAATTATTTTTTTATTTTTATTCCAATATAACAAGAGATAAGAAATTCATAGCTACTTATCCCTATATTGATTCTGCAAGTCTCAAAGAAGGCATGATTTATTCGACATTAGTCGTGAACAATAAAAAAGAAAGTTTCAATATAAGTAAAATAAAGAAAAACGACGCCTTAAAATCCTATAAAATTTTAAATGAGATAATCAAGAGCAATATAAAATAAAAGTTGATCGCCGGATATCTCGTATCTTACAGGTCAGCTAAATCCAACTTAAAACTGTTATCCAATATTTTGATCCAGACACCTTTCCTGCCAAATTCCTGTGCTTCTTTCTTTGAATCGAAATATATATCTATTCTGTTACCTTCGATTTTCCCTCCGGTATCTTCCGCTGTAAAAAATCCCATGTCTTTTATTTCTATTCTTGTTCCCAGAGATATGACATCAGGGTCGACTGCGATTATTCCCACTCTTACTTCTTCTCCGGTCGCCGTTACATTATTCGTTCCCTGCACAGGATCATCTGCACTGTATCCGGAAGCGACAAAATAATACCAGTCCACTTTCTTCTCTACTTCTTTGATTTCCGTGACTACCTCGGGAGGCTCTTCGGCACTTTCAAGGAAAGGCAGCAAAGTATCAATTCTATAATTATCAGACAACATAAAAAACATTACTGTCAAAAGTAAAAAAGCTACCAGTATCCAGAATGAAATATGTATAGCTATATTATATTTTTTCATATTTTTCTTCCTTTGTATGGTATTTTTTTAAAAATAATAATAATTTAATTTAAACATCTTTTAATAATGCCATACAAAGTCCCATATTATATATAAAAAGACCTAAAAATCAACCCCGGGAATATTAGAGCGCTATAAAATTCCTGTTGACCGAACATATGTTTGGTAGTAATATAAAGGAGCTGATGCAAGCAATTCTGCATACATGTATCTAAATAAAATTCAGGGAGCAAGACTTTAAAATGGCTTTTTTTTCACATCTGCACGTACACAGCGAGTACAGTCTCATGGAATCGACCATTAAGATAAAGGACCTGGTCAGTGCTGCTGTCAGACACAATATGAAGGCAGTCGCCCTTACCGATAAATATGTGATGAGCGGAGCCATTGAATTTTACAAAGAAGCAATGAGACAAAATATAAAGCCCATAATCGGATGTGAGATATGCATCCAAAACAACGGGATGCTGTCAAGTCTCGTTATATTGATAAAAAATGCAAGAGGATATGAAAATCTATGCCAGGCAGTAAGTAAATCGCACATAGAAAGAAAAGGTCCGGTACCGGTGGTCGGGATATCGGACCTTAAAAAAATGAGCGAAGGACTTATAGGGTTGAGCTGCTGCGGAACCGGTGAAATTTCTTTACTGATAAAAGAGGAAAAAACAAAGGAAGCGCTGCAGTCGGCAGCGGACTACCGGGAATTATTCGGAGGGGATCTCTTTCTGGAAATCCAGAGATATCCGAAGTCCAGAGGAGATCTGTGCGCATCATCGTTTTCCGAAATACTGATCAATTTTGCATACAGGAACAACATCCCCATAGCAGCGGCAAATAATGTACATTGTTTGAGTAAAGAAGATTACGGGACATATAAGTATCTTTCTAAAATAAAAGCAATGGGAGCAAAAAATGATGCCCGCGTAAAGCAAATAGATAACGATGAGCATTCTTTCAAGTCCGCTTCCGAGATGGCCGGGATGTTCCATGATATACCCGGAGCAATCTCCAATACCCGGATCATAGCAGAGAAATGCAATCTCAGGTTGCCACTCGGCAATATAGATTTTCCTCACTTTAATACCCCGCCAAATGAAACGGAGGAAGAATATCTCAGGAAATTATGCTGTGGGAAGGGCCTGGAATGGAGATACGGGGGCAATCCCCCTGCAGATGTCCTCAGTAGACTGGACAGAGAACTCAAAATAATAGCAGAAACAGGTTTCTGCGGGTATTTTCTTATAGTGGCCGATATAGCAAGATATGCGCATAAAAATAACATTCCCATTTGCGGCAAGGGTTCCTCGGCAGGAAGTGTGGTGTCTTACATACTGGGCATCTCCAATGTGGATCCCGTAAAAAACAACCTTTATTTCGAGAGGTTTCTAAACAGGGAAAGGAAAGAACCCCCGGATATAGATATCGACGTTTCCGGCAAGAGAAGAGCCGAAATAGCAAGATACCTGGCAGCCAGATATGGCAAAAACAATATTTCCAGAGTATGCATCTTTTCCACTCTCAAGCCAAGAGCCGCAATAAGGGAGGCAGGAAGGATCATGGGCTGGAGCAAAGAAGATATAGATCCCGTAATAAAAATAGACCGCGGGCTCTCCCCATATCCGAACAGGTATAATATTGATACCGGAAACCTTACCGGAGATCCGGGACATACGGACACAAAAAACATGCGGTACAAAAAGATAGTCTGTATTTCCGGAAAGATTGAAAGTTACCCGAGACACATTTCCATGCATCCTTCCGCATTTATCGTGTCCGGTTCCAATCTGGCAAAAAAGATCCCTCTTGCCCTGTCCGAGACCGGGGAAATAATCAGCCAGTATGATAAGAACAGCATAGAAGATCTTGGGCTTCTTAAAATAGACCTTATAAATTCTCTCAGTCTCAGTTTAATAGACGATGCGGCAGAGATGCTGAAAAGCAAAAGAAATATAGACTTCGATATCGCGGAGATGCCCTATGATGATAGAAAAACATTTGATTTGATGAAAAATGGAAAGACCCTTGGAGTCTTTCAGCTGGAAAGTTTTGGTATCAGAAAACTGGCAAAAAAAGTAAAACCTTCCAATTTAAACGATATCACACTGCTTATTTCTCTTTACAGACCCGGTCCCCAACAGTCAGGAATGGTTAAAAATTTTATTGAGAGAAAATTCGGAAGAGAGAAAATCACTTATCCTCATGAGGACCTGAAACCGATCCTGGAAGAGACATACGGGATAATATTGTATCAGGAACAGGTCATGAGAATCGCAGCTGTGATAGCAGGATACTCTCTGGGCGAAGCAGATAATCTAAGGAAAGCCATGACCTGCCTTTCAAAGGAAGAGATGAGAAAACAGGCAGCAAGGTTTATGGAAGGTTCGGCGCGAAAAGGTTACAGTACAGGTAAAGCAGGGGAAATTTTCAATCTGATTTCCAAATTTGCCAGTTACGGTTTCGTAAAGGCCCATGCAGCTGCTTATGCCGAATTGTCCTACAGGACATGCTATATAAAAGCGCACTACCCTGCGGAACTCCTGTCGATAATACTGACCAATAATTCGGGGTATTACGGTAGAGGCCAATATATCGAAGAAGCAAGAAGGTCTGGCATAAAAATAAAACTTCCCCATATCAATAAAAACGGATTTGAATTTTCCGTCGAAGATGAGGGAAAATCCATAAGGATCCCCCTGCTTAACGTAAAAGGACTGGGACATACATGCGTAAGTTCCATAATAAATGAAAGGACCAAAAACGGAGATTTCAAAGATTTTACCGATTTTTATTACAGAATATCAGAGAACTGCAGATTGCCGGAAAAGGTAATCGAAAACCTTATAAAAGTAGGGGCATTTGATTTTACCGGCCTTCAAAGGAAATATCTGCTGCTTGTCTGTCATAGTCTGAAGAACCTTAAAAACAATGGCGATGCCCTTCTCCGAAGCAACCGCCTCCTGCCCTGGAATAAAGACCATCCCGGAGATTTCGATCTTGAAGAACGGCTGGAACTGGAAGAAAAAATTCTGGGGTTTTGTGCAAGCCGCTCTCCTCTAATATACTTCAAAGACGAACTGGAGCAGTATCATACCGTAGAGAGCGGGGATTTCTCCCGCTTCATATCCGTTAAAAAAAATATACTTACCGCAGGAATCGTCATTGCCAGAAAAATCAATAAAAACAGAGACGGCAGAAATATGCTGCTGTGCACAATGGAAGACAGAAATGGAATGTATGAAACAGTGTTTTTCCCCGATGCTTTCGAAAACAACTCAAAAATAATAATGGGCCGTTCCGCTCTGATTATCGAAGGAAAACCCTGTTTTAAGGACGGAGAGATATCCGTAATCGGTAAAAATGCTGCAAGTCTTACGGATTTAAAAAGAGCCAAAAGCAGGATCAGGAAAGACAATATTAAGAATATCTTACTTAAGGAAGCGAAACCGGTATGGAAGACCCGAGGAGAATAATACACGTAGACATGGACGCTTTCTTTGCCCAGATAGAGCAAAGAGATACTCCTGAATATAAGAATAAACCCCTTATAGTAGGCGGTCCGCTGAACAGAGGAGTGATCTCCTCCGCTTCTTACGAAGCAAGAAAATATGGTTTGCATTCAGGGATGCCCCTGATCCGGGCAAAGAGGCTGTGCCCCGAAGGGATTTTCGTTCCGGTTGACATGGAAAAATATCTTAAGGAATCGGCACTGATAAGAAAGATATTCTTTCAATTCACTCCCCTCGTAGAATCCATAGGCTGTGATGAAGCCTTTCTGGATATAACCGGCTGTCAGAAACTTTTTGGCAATGAGCTGGAAATTGCCAAAAAAATAAAGGGGAGGATCTATGAACAGACCAATTTGACCTCCTCTGCCGGTATAGGTCCCAATAAGTTTTTGGCCAAGCTTGCCTCAAGTATAGGAAAACCTAACGGTCTTACGGTTCTTGAAAATACCAGAGAAGTCATGGAAAAAGTCAGGCTCCTTCCGGTATCTTATATATGGGGCGTGGGAAGAGTTACGGATGAGCAGTTTAAATCAATGGGAATCGAGACCATTGGCGACCTTGCCGGTACTCCGCTGCCAATAATCGAAAATAAATTCGGGGAATCCGGGAGGATCATCCATGAGATGGCAAACGGGATCGATAACAGAAAAGTAGTGATAAACCAGGAACCAAAATCGATAGGAAGAGAGGTGACTTATAGAAAAGATGTGGATGATTTTGAGATATTGAGATCGACCCTTCTTTTTCTCTCTCAAAAAATATCCAGAAATCTCCGCTTACAAAAATATAAAGGCAAAGTAATCACTCTCAAGGTAAGATTTTCCGATTTTAAGACAATCACCAGGAGAGTGACTTTAAAAAAATACACCTCCGGCATGTTTGACATACAGAAATCCTCCGTTCTCCTGCTTAAAAATTTTGATTTAAACAGAAAAAAAATCAGACTGATCGGGGTTTCGGTAAGCAATTTGAAACCGGTCTTCATGCTGGTAAATCTACTTGCCGACGACAGATCTGCAGACGAAAATCTGAGCGAAGCTATTGACAGAATATCGGATAAATTTGGTGGGAATAAACTTACTATAGCAAGATTGGCCGATAAAGATGAAATAATGGATTAATCTATTTTATTTATTTTTCAATAAATATTTCGAATCTTTCTCTTCCGGCTTTGCACACGGGACATATTTCCGGTGGTTTTCCCCTTGCGCATAGATAACCGCATACCTTGCATCTCCACACAGGATATTCAAGATTTAAAACTTTGTCCATATATGTTTTTATTTCCTTTTGATTAAGCTTTTTTTGTCCCATAAATCTTCTTTCCGGAATGGGGCTTAATTTCTTTTTGCCTGACAGGATTTCTTTATCCACATAAAGCCCGCAATAACATGCCCCGCAATCATCCAGATCGGGGTCACGATAATCACAGGGGCATATTATGTCCAGATCTTTTTCTTTATTACCCGATGCCAGTCTGCAGGGACAGGCCTGATATCCATATCTTCCCTGATTTACAAGTAAACCCCTTATCAGTTTTTTTGTGAAATCGATATCCGGGTTCAGGTGATATCCTCCGGATTCTGCTTCATCATTCAATTTAATATATAATTTTTCTATTTCTTCGGAACTTATCTCTGCTTTATTCATTACTCAAATCTTTCTCTGATTTTTTCCTCATCGAATCCTATTATAGAGTAATTGTCATCCACTATAATTGTAGGAAAACTGCATGCAGGATTATATTTTTTTATCTCTTCTACTATTTCATCCTGGTCCTTTTCATCTGCGAGATCTACATCTATATAGGAATATTCAATATTTAACTGGTTTAGAAGTGCTTTTGTCTTCATGCACCATTGACAGGTGCTTAGTGCATACAGGACAACGCTGCCCTTATTGGTTCCAGCTACATGATTCATTTTAATGTTCATAATAATATTCCTCCTGTTTAATATCTCCATTCTACAGCATTTAATCTGTAACTGCTTAAATTTACCAGTATATAGTACAAAATTATATCAATTATTAGTTCCAGGGCAATTATAACAGGGAATGAGATAATGTTGGACCAGCTCAAATAATTGCCAGAAATAAAATTCCGATAACAATACCTGCAAA
>CAZODG010000070.1:0-6815 GCA_964578525.1 uncultured Actinomycetota bacterium | reverse complement strand
GCAGATAGCTATTACTATGCCTATTTTAGTGGGAACCGATGGAACCGAGAAGATGAGCAAGAGTCTGAGTAATTACATAGGGGTATATGAGCACCCACGGGATATTTTTGGCAAGATAATGTCTATTCCGGATAATATCATGGTAGATTATTTCAGGTTACTGACCGGACTTACCGGTGATGAAATAAAAGAAATTGAAAATGACATAAAAAATAATAAATTAAATCCATCCATTGTAAAAAGAAGACTTGCAAGAATGATAATAGAAAACCTTTATACGGAAAATGATGCTTTAAAAGCGGAAAAGCACTTTGATTTGATCTTCAAAGAAAAGAAAACTCCCGAAATAATCGATAAATACATCATAAGTCCGGCAGAATTAAAAGATAAAAGAATAAGCCTTATTCAATTACTGGTAGGTTCCGGTCTGGTTGGATCCAATAGTGAAGCAAGAAGACTGGTTTCCCAGGGGGCAGTAAAAATTGACGATAAAAAAATCAGTGATTCCAATATAGAATTTGATTTAAACAATATAGATAAAAAAGTTATCCAGAAGGGGAAAAGGCACTTCAAAAAAATAATAATTAAAGATTGAGTATGCATGAATATTCCATAACATATTCCATAATCGAAATATTATGCGATTTGATAAAAAAACATAATATTAAAAAGTTAAAAAAAGTAAGTTTTGAAATAAGCCCGCTGGCCAACATAGAACCTCAATCGATTGAATTTTATTATAATTTTATGACAAAAGAAAATAAGATTCTTAAAGGCACCGGTCTTGAATTCAAAAAAGGTAAAATAAAATTAGAATGCAAAACTTGCGGAAAATTTTTTACTTATGAAAATTTAATCTCAAATTGCATTTATTGTTCCGGAGAAAAATTAAAAGTCGTAGACAGTGATGACATAAAAATTATCTCAATAGAAGCGTAATAAAATTTTTTGATAAAAAAATCCATTGCTGAAGACAATCAGGTTAAATTGTGTTGACTTAAACCGATGCTATAGTTAAAATAAAAACGTTTATTAATAAAATTATTTGATTTATAAATTAGGTTGCACTGATTTACAAATATTATTAGCGGTCTAAAAGAGTTTTTAAAGTAAAAGAAAATTAACGGATTTTTTAAGTAAAGATTTCAAAGCAGTGATTTTACAGTGCTAATGATAGATTTAATAAGGAAAATCAAGCCGGAAAGTGGTTTAAATATACTTAATAAGACATTTACATAATTAGTGGAATTAGATTATTCCATTTAATAGTCAGGTTTATAATATAAAGATAATTATTAGGTATATTCGATTTTAAAACTAAATAGTGCAATTGATTTATAGGTCGGGTAATTGACTCGACTTTTTTTTTGGAAGGAAGGTTTATAAAATGGATTTGTTAATAAAAATAGTTTCGCTTGGAATTGCGATAGTGATTGGTTTTTTTGTAGGTTTCTTTTTTAGAAAATATATTATCGATTCAAAGTTAAGCTCTGCTGAGCAAAAAGCAAATCTTATGCTTAATAATGCTAAAAAAGAGGCTCAGACTCTAAAAAAAGAAATGCTGCTTGAAGGTAAAGAGGAGATTCAAAATTTAAAGACACATTCCGAGGAGGAACTCAAAAAACAGAGATTCGAAATCAGAAAGATGGAAGACAGGCTGCAGGGCAGGGAAGATTCTATCGAAAAAAAGGCACATTATCTGGAAAAGAAAGAACAGGATATAAATCAAAAAAAAGAAGAATTAGAAATTAAAAATAAGAAAGTAGATGAAATACTGGATAAAGAAATACTAAGACTTGAAGCTATTGCCGAACTCACAAAAGAAGAAGCAAAGGCGATCCTGATCAAAAAAATAGAAGAAGAAGCAAGGTATGAATCAGCAAAAGAGATCAGAAACATAGAGGCCAGGCTGAAAGAAGATGCCGATACCATGGCAAAGAAAATAATCTCTCAGGCCATACAGAGATGTGCCCTCGATCACGTAAGTGAGACCACTGTATCGGTTGTAAATTTACCCAATGATGAAATGAAGGGAAGAATAATAGGAAGAGAGGGCAGGAACATAAGAGTTTTTGAAAATCTCACAGGAATAAACATAATTGTAGATGATACTCCCGAAGCCGTGATATTATCTTCTTTCGATCCTGTAAGAAGAGAAATTGCAAGGATGACACTTGAAAATTTGATACTGGATGGAAGAATTCACCCTGCCAGAATCGAAGAGATGTATGAAAAAGCAAGCAAGATCATAAATAACGAAATCAAGGTAGAGGGTGAGCAGACAGTTTTTGATGCAGGAATATCTGAAATAAATCCGGGAATCGTAAAGGTACTCGGAAGATTGAAATACAGAACAAGTTACGGTCAGAATGTGCTTCTGCATTCAAAAGAAGTGGCTTACGTCGCAGGCGTGATTGCATCGGAACTAGGAATGAATATAAAAAAAGCAAAGAGAGCAGGACTACTGCATGATATAGGTAAAGCTTTGACACATGATATAGAAGGATCACACGCAATAATTGGTGCCGAACTTGCTAAAAGGCTTAATGAAGATGAAGAAATTTGTCATGCAATCGAATCTCATCATAATGAAGTCGAAGCCAATACGGTATTGGATGTGATAATACAGGCTGCGGATCAGATATCAGGCGGAAGACCGGGTGCAAGAAGAGAAACGCTTGAAAGCTACGTAAAAAGACTTGAAAGTCTTGAAAAAATTGCAACAGAATTCAAAGGAATAGAAAAAGCTTATGCCATACAGGCCGGAAGAGAAATAAGAGTTATGGTAAAACCCGAAGAAGTCAATGAAGATATGTCTCTTGTGCTGGCCAAAGAGATAGCAAAAGAAATAGAGAAAGAAATGGAGTATCCCGGACAGATAAAAGTGACTGTTATCAGAGAAAGCAGAGCAGTCGAGTATGCAAAATAACTCCGATTTAAAAAAATTCTTGTCCGAATTAAATATAAAGGATTCACTTAATGTCGAAGAGGACCTGGGAAACGGATATGTCAGACTAAAAATTTCCGAAGCCGAGAGGAGACAGGCACTTCAAGATATAAACACTGTTGAAGACATAATTGTGGAGATGATCCGCAACAGCAGAGATGCCGGCAGCAGTAACATATTTATCGGAACAAAAAAAATAGAAGATAAAAGAAGAAAGATATATTTTATAGATGACGGCGGAGGCATCCCTCCTAATCTTCAAAATATTATTTTTGAATCAAGAGTGACTTCCAAGCTTGAAAACGGCATAAAGGATCCTTATGGATTCCACGGTAGGGGAATGGCATTGTTTTCAATAAAATTAAATGTCGATGATATAAGAATAATTTTTTCCGAAAAGTCAAAAGGTGCATCATTTTATATAGACATAGATCTAACGAATATCCCTGAAAAAAAGGACCAGTCATTGATGCCGCAGATAATCAAAACTGATGGAGATTTAAACATTATCGGCGGTGTAAATAATATAATAAAAACTATAATAGAGTTTCAGCTTCAAAACAGAGAAATCAATTTTTTTTTCGGAAGCCCGACCCAGATACTTTCGACCATGCGGGAAATTTTAAGAAAAGATTATTATCCTAAGTTTGACGATTGGGAAAATTTAAGTGAATTCATACAAAAAAATAATATAAAAGTAACCGAAATTCCCATACTTACCGATAATTATTCCGTGATGGAGATTATTTCTAAAAATATTTTCAATATGGATATTTCGCAGAGAGGTATTCAGAGAATAATATATAATGAGATAAAAGCGCTCGAACCCCTTAAAATCGATTCAGATAATGCCCAGATAGATCCCTTTGCCGGCAGTCCTGATAAAGGTAAGGATAGTAAAATGCCTGATAAGAAGCTGAAGCTCTATGATGAGTCCAAATTAGCAGGCAGGTTTAAAGATGATGAGATTAGATGTATAATTAAAGCCGCAGAAAATAAGATAAGAGAATTAGGTGATAAATATTTTATTACTACCGGAGAAAATATAGAATATAAAAAGACAAATAACGTTATAAAATTATCGATTGAACTGAAGCAAAAAGAATAAAAATTAAAATAGCAAAAATAATATGGACAGTAATATTAAATTGCTCAAGGTTTCTTCAACATCAAAGCCCAATTCTGTAGCAGGTGCAATTGCAGGTATAATCAGAAGCGAGTCAAGGGTACAAATCCAGACTATAGGTGCAGGAGCATTGAATCAAGCCGTGAAAGGCATAGCAATAGCGAGAGGATTTATAGCTCCTACCGGTCAGGAATTAACGTGTATACCTTATTTTAAAGATATAGAGGTAAATGGGGAAATAAAGACTGCTATTGTTCTTGCTATCGAATCCAAATAATTATTTGATTATAAGTCCGACACCTTTTAAATTATATATTCACAACTTTTAAGCAAGGATATTCATATTTATGAAATTTTATATTGAGACTTTCGGATGCCAGATGAATGAAAATGATACGGAAAGGATTCAGTATTTGCTTGAAAGCTCAGGTTATAAGAAGACAGATGAAATTGAAGCATCTGACATTATTATACTTAATACCTGTACTGTTAGAGAAAGCGCAAAAAACAGGCAATATGGACATATAGGAAATTTAAAAAAGATAAAAAACTTAAAAAAAGATATTCTGATCTGCATAGGTGGGTGCGCTGCTCAGGATCTTAAAGAAAAAATTATCAAAGACTTTCCTTACGTAGATATTGTTTTTGGTACACATAATATAGCGGATCTTCCGGATCTTATAAACAGACGGATTTCAACCGGTAAGAGTATATGTTCGATTGAAAATAATGGACCTGATCCCGGACTTTTTAAAGTAAGAAGGAAGCACAGCTTCAGGGCCCTTGTATCAATAACTATTGGCTGTGATAACTACTGCTCATACTGCATTGTCCCTTCAGTAAGAGGAAATGAAATTTCCATAGAAGAAGAAAAAATTTTAGAGAATATCGAAAAACTCGTATCGGATGGAGTAACTGAAATTACACTTCTGGGACAAAATGTAAACTCTTATGGAAAAAATCTGGCGGAACCATGTACTTTTCCGGAACTTCTTAGAAAAATATCGGATATAAAAGGTCTTAAAAGAATCAGATTTATGACCTCGCATCCAAAAGATTTCTCAGGCGAACTCATAGATGTCATAAAGAATAGCGATAATATTGTAAAGCATATTCACCTGCCCCTGCAGGCAGGATCAGATAAGATTTTAAAAGAAATGAATAGAAATTATACCGGAAGGGATTATATCGGTATTATTGAAAATATAAGAATCAAAATCCCTGATTGTGCAATTACTACCGATATAATAGTGGGCTTTCCGGGAGAAGAAAAGGAAGATTTTTTACGGACACTGGATATTGTAAAAAAAGTAAGATTCACGAGGGCTTTTACTTTTATATACTCTCCCAGAGAGGGGACCAGAGCTTCTCTTATGGAAGACCGTGTCCCTCTTGAGGAAAAGAAAAAATGGTTCAGGCAGTTACTTGAGGTCCAGAATGCAATATCTTTCGAGGAAAATAATAAACTTATCGGCAGAAAATTTGAAGTATTGGTTGATGGAAGCAGTCCAAAAAATAATGCCCTTCTGGAGGGAAGAATGGAAAATAACACTATTGTAAATTTCGAAGGTGAAAGCAGTCTTATCGGAAAGATAGTTCCGGTTATTGTAACAGATGCCAGAACATTTTATGTCAAGGGAAAACTGGTACAGGGATAATCAATCATAATAATTTTGATAGTATAAGTAAAATGAATATAATCAAAAATTCTTTAATCAAATCTATACAAAACGAATTAAGAATTAATGATATCTGTCTTGACAAACTTATTAAAAATTTGATTGATTTTAAAAAAGTCGTTGTTATTTGCGGCCCTACATGTACCGGTAAGAGCAGAATCGGAGTCATTCTTGCCAGGCTTCTTAAAACGGATATCATATCGGTTGATTCGATGCAGGTGTACAGAGGAATGGATATAGGAACAGACAAATATGACCTGAGTGATTTCGGAATAAAGCAGTATATGACCGATATTTTTGATCCGGATAATGATTTGAGCATTATGGAGTTTAAAGAGATATGCGATGGAATAATCAAGAATAATTTTTTCCTTAAAAACAAAATTCCTCTTCTTGTCGGAGGTTCGGGATTATATATTAGAGGAATAATCAGCGGTATGGATCCTGTTCCGCATGAAAATAAGGATATAAGAAAAAGATTAAGAGAAGATATGAAGAATCATGGTATGGAAAAATACTATTTAAAATTAAAAAAAATAGACCCGTATTATGCAAATAAAATAAGCGAAAACGATCAGAGGAGAATAATCAGGGCTCTTGAAGTATACGAGATTACAGGCAGTACCTTTTCCAGTCTTCAAAACATATGGAAGAACAATAAATCCGATTATAGCGCTATTTCTGTCGGGATTACGCTTGATAGAAAAATATTGTATGACAATATAGATAAAAGAGTGGACAGAATGCTTGAAAAAGGACTGGTTAAAGAGGTAAAAGAATTGATTGATAACGGATACGAAAATTGCCGCAGTGTTCTGCAGGCTGTCGGATACAAAGAGGTTCTAAAATACTTAAAGCAAGAAATAACCTTTGAAAAATGCGTCAGCGATATCAAGAGAGATACAAGAAGACTTGCAAAAAAACAGATGACGTGGTTTAACGCAGATACTAAAATTAATTGGATAAGAGCCGATAATTATGATAACATTTTTAAACTAATCAGAGATATTATAAAAATAATACAGAAACAGATCAATAATGATATTAAAAATGAAAAAAATTG
>CAZODG010000069.1:0-6839 GCA_964578525.1 uncultured Actinomycetota bacterium | reverse complement strand
TTTAGAATTTTATCTACATTGAGATATTTTGTAAATACCTGCGAGTTCAATGTTTTGGCATTTAGACAATAAGAATGTTTTAATCTTTTTGCGTTTATTCTATTTTAAAGCCTTATATACTATAATAAAAATCCGTATGTTACCTAATAATATAAAAAAGACGCTTAGTAAATTTAATAAAGATGAATGCTAAAAATAATAAGATAGAGAATGCGAGAGATATCATAGAGGCGCTTTCCAAAATAAGCGAGGCAATGACTTCGGATCTTTATCTCGAAGATATTTTAAAACTAATAGTTACCGTTACTGCAGAGGTAATGGGGTCCAAAATATGTTCGCTTATGCTCCTTGATCCCAAGAAGAAGGAACTTTCCATAAAAGCCACCCAGAGCATCAATAAAGAATATATCAATAAAAATCCTCTTAAACTCGGTGAGGGGATTGCAGGAAAAGTAGCTCTGGAGGGTAAACCTGTATCTGTATTTGATATTGCAAAAGATAAAAACTATAAGTATCAGGAAATAGCCCGGAGCGAAGGATTGGTGTCTCTGCTCTGCGTGCCTCTCCACGTCAGGGGTAAAATCATAGGAGTCCTTACTATATACACATCGGAACCGCATCAATTCAGTGATTATGAAGTAAATATCCTAAAGACTGTGGCGGATCAGGCAGCTATAGTAATCGAAAACTACAGGCTGGTGGTAGAAACCAGAGTGGTAAGAGAAGAACTGGAAACCAGAAAAGCAGTTGAGCGGGCAAAGGGGATACTGATGAAAGAGCAAAACCTTAATGAAGAAGAAGCCTTCAGGAAAATACAGAAATTTTCTATGGATAACCGGAGAACGATGAGAGAAGTGGCAGAGGCAATAGTACTTTCCAATGAGATGAAAAATATATAAATTGAATCGGGAGAACAGAGTAGATAATCTTATAGAAATTCATTTATATAATGATATAATTATATAAAATTTTAAATATAATTTCATATTTTTTAAGGAGGATAAATGCCATTAGTACCAATGAAACAGGTTCTGGACGAAGCTATAAAAGGCGATTATGGAGTAGGGGCATATAATGTCAACAATATGGAACAGATTCAGGGAATAATGAACGCGGCAAGCGAGACCCGATCGCCCGTGATCCTTCAGGCAAGCCGGGGGGCTCTGAAATACACTAACATGGTATATATCAAATACCTCGCCGCTGCTGCTGTTGAAGATAATCCCGGCATACCTATTGTATTGCATCTTGATCATGGTAACAGCCTGGAAACATGTAAAGAAGCTATAGCACTGGGTTTTACATCTGTAATGATCGATGGATCTCTAAAAGAAGATTCCAAAACTCCAACCAACTTCGAGGAGAACGTAAGAGTAACAAAAGAGGTCGTCGATTATGCTCATAAGCTGGGTGTGACCGTCGAAGGCGAGTTAGGAACGCTTGGAGGAATAGAAGATGGTGTCGGTTCCGGAACAGTAAAGCTTACCGATCCGGATGAGGCGGCAAAATTTGTAAAGCTTACCGGTGTAGATGCTCTTGCCCTTGCTATCGGAACCAGCCACGGGGCGTATAAATTCAAAGCAAAGCCGACTCTGGCCATGGACATAATAAATGAGGTGGTAAAAAAGGTTCCGGGATTTCCCCTGGTCATGCATGGTTCATCTTCGGTACCAGTTGAACTCATCGAAGTAATAAATAATTATGGAGGAAAAATGGAAAAGACGATGGGTGTACCGATGGAAAGCATCAAGGAAGGAATAAAGAGAGGAATCAGAAAAATAAATGTGGATACTGACGGAAGGCTGGCTATGACAGGTGCAGTCAGAAAATATCTTTCCGAGCATCCCGATGCTTTTGACCCCAGGTCTTATTTTGGAGCTGCCAGAGAAGCAGTATACCAGATCGTAAAAGGAAAGATGATCGATTTTGGGACTGCCGGCCATGCAGGAGATTACAGGCCGATGACCCTTGAAGAAATGAAGTCAGTTTATAAGTAACTTTATAGATAACATAAGAATTAAGACCTTGTTAAAAAATATTTGACAAATAGGCGTATATTGGTATTATTCTTAAGTTGAATATTAAAAATTCTATCTGTATATAGAAGTGTATGCGGAAATAGAAGGTAAAGAAGCCTTCTTAAAACAGAGATGTTTTAAGGAGGTTTTTGTTTTTGGAGGAATGAATAGTTTGGATAATATAAATAAAAATAATAGAAATACTCAGGAATATTTTTCCCGGTTCAGGATTCCTTCCGGCTGCGCCATATTTGGAGTCGTAAATGAAGCGAGAGAAAGATTTTCCGGCCAGATGGTAATGGATGGGATCTCAGTCATGCACGAGAGATCCAATGGTCTGGGCGGAGGATTTGCAGCTTACGGTATTTATCCTGGATTTGAAAATGATTGGGCATTTCATATTTTCTATGACGATACGGAAGCAAAAAAACAGACTGAAGATGAAATGACTCCAGGTTTTAAAATCCTGTTCAGCGAGGAAATTCCCACTGCAAAGATATCGCGGGTTGTAAACCCGCCAATGATATACAGGTATTTTTTAAAGCCAAAGAGGAACGGAGATGCTTTTGAAACCGAAGAGGATATGATTATGGATTTTGTCATGCATATAAACAGGGATATCAGAGGTGCTTATATAGTATCCAGCGGAAAGAACATGGGAATATTCAAGGGAGTTGGATTTCCCGAAGATATCGGAAGATTTTTTAAACTTGATGAATATAAAGGTTACATATGGACATCTCATGGACGGTTTCCTACAAACAGCGCTGGATGGTGGGGTGGAGCGCATCCTTTTGGGCTACTTAACTGGTCAGTCGTTCATAACGGAGAGATTTCGTCTTTCGGTACAAATAAAAGATTCGTAAGTGGATTTGGATATGAATGCACACTTTCTACGGATACCGAAGTCATTACATATTTATTGGATCTTCTGGTCCGAAAGCAGAAGATAGATATGGAGCTCGTTCACCTGATCTTGGCCTCTCCACTCTGGGAAGATATAGAAAGGATGTCTGCGGACAAGAGAGAGATATTAAAGGCTTTACGGCTATTATATGGAAGCGCTCTTCTTAATGGTCCTTTCAGCATAATAGTGGGATGCGGCGATTTTATGTATGCATTAAATGGCAGAATAAAGTTAAGGCCCTTAGTTGCAGCAAGAAAGGGAGAATATTTGTTTGTTTCAAGTGAGGAAGCTTCTATCAGAAAGGTCTGTGCTGTTCCCGACCACCTGTGGCATCCTGATGGAGGCGAACCGGTTATAGGAATGGTCAGGAAAGAAGAAACAAAAAAAGAAATGGAAAATACAGGAAAGATACAAATAGGGAAAAATGTTGAAAAACTTGAAGAACTAATAAAGATTGAGGCAGCTTCAATAAAAGCAGTTCCAGTCAATAAAAGCCGGAGTGATTTAAATGGCTCTGAAATTAAAGCAATCTGAATTCGAAATAGAAAGAGATAAAAATAAATGCATATCATGTGAGGTCTGCGTAAGGCAGTGTTCCAATGATGTCCACGAGTATGACAGCGATCAGGGCGTACTATATAGCGACAACTCTAAATGTGTAGGGTGCCGCAGATGCGAGACCCTGTGTCCCACTGGCGCTTTGAGGATAAGGAACAGGGAGGATCAATTCAAGACAAATTACAACTGGACCCCCTCACATCTGAATAATATATACAGGCAGGCTGATTCCGGCGGAGTCCTGCTTACCGGGATGGGAAGCGACAGGCCGCATACCGTATACTGGGATCACATTCTCTTTAATGCCGCACAGGTTACCAATCCGTCAATCGATCCTTTACGCGAACCGATGGAAATAAAGACATTTATCGGAAGGAAACCTGACAGGCTTGAATTTGAAATAAAAAGAAATAAGGATCCGGAAATAGGTTCAAAAGATACAAATGTAAAACTTAAAACAAAGATATCTCCTCAACTGGATCTTTCCACTCCCATTATGTTTTCAGCGATGTCTTATGGCTCTGTCAGTTTAAATGTATGCAGGTCCCTGGCTGCAGCAGCTTCGGAGTTCGGAACATATTGCAATACCGGCGAGGGAGGAATGCATAAAGATTTATATAAGTATGCAAGTAATACCATTGTGCAGGTAGCTTCGGGAAGATATGGAGTGGATACGGATTATCTAAACAAAGGCGCGGCAATAGAAATCAAAATAGGTCAGGGCGCAAAGCCCGGTATAGGGGGTCATCTTCCGGGAGAAAAAGTGACCGGAGATATATCGAATACCAGGATGATACCGGAGGGAACGGACGCAATATCTCCGGCTCCCCATCATGATATTTATTCGATAGAAGATCTGGCCCAGTTGATATATGCATTGAAAGAAGCCACCAATTGGTCAAAGCCTGTAGGAGTGAAAGTATCGGCGGTTCATAACATAGCACCTATTGCAAGCGGAATAGTAAGGGCAGGCGCTGATTTTGTGACTATAGACGGACTGAGGGGCGGAACGGGAGCTGCTCCCCAGACTATAAGAGATAATGTAGGAATACCAATAGAACTTGCGATTGCATCTGTCGATGAAAGATTAAGAGAAGAGGGGATTAGACACAGGTCTTCGATTATTGCTGCCGGAAGTATCCGGTCCAGTGCAGATGTGATAAAGGCAATAGCGCTGGGTGCTGATGCCGTATACATAGGTACCGCAGCACTTATAGCAATGGGATGCCATCTCTGCCAGAAATGTTATACAGGTAAGTGCAACTGGGGGATCGCTACCCAGGATCCTTATCTTACAAAAAGGCTTAATCCGGAGATCGGAACAAGGAAGCTTTTAAATCTCCTCAGGGGATGGTCCCTCGAAATAAAAGAGATGCTGGGCGGTGCCGGTATAAATTCTATAGAAAGTCTTAAGAGCAACAGAGAACACTTGCGGGGCATAAGTTTAAATGACAGGGAACTTGCGATTCTCGGAATAAAACATGCGGGAGAGGCGTGGTGATTGAAAGATGAAAAGAATATATATCCAGGAAGAATATTGTATAGGATGCAGGCTATGCGAGATTTACTGTCAGGTAAAGCATTCTAAAAGTAAAAAGATCATTAAAGCGTTCAAGGAAGAAATGATCGATATACTGCCAAGGGTGCTGGTGGAAGAGATTGGCTACAATTCATTCGCTATTCAGTGCAGGCATTGTTCGGATGCTCCCTGTGTCGAAGCCTGCATATCGGGTGCCATGCAGAAGAATAAAAATACAGGAGTCGTAACCTGCAATGAAGATAAATGCGTGGGGTGCTGGAGCTGTATAATGGTCTGTCCATATGGAGTAATAAGAAGGGATCTTTCCGGTAAGAAAATAGCTTCTAAATGCGATCTTTGTATCGATGAGGAAATTCCGGTATGCGTTCAGAATTGTCCCAACGAAGCCTTGAAGTTTATGGATAAAGATGCAAAGGAAAAAGATCTGGTGGGTAATAAAGGCGGACAGCAGAAATGAAAAGCGAGAATAACAAGAGAAAAAATAATAAAATGTTAAAAGGTAATGAAACAGTCGATTATCTCATCATCGGTAATTCAGCCGCTGGCCTTGCAGCAGCAGAAAGCATAAGGGAACAGGATAGATCAGGAAAAATAGTAATACTGACCGGGGAAAATTATCTGAATTATTCCAAGCCGATGATAACATATTTCCTTGCGGGAACAGTGAACCTGGATATGATTTATTTCAAGGATGAAAAATTTTACAGAGATAACCGGCTGGATGTCAGATTGAATACAAGAGTAAAATCCATAAATACGGATAAAATGTTTTTAATTACCGATGACGGAAAGAGATATGAATTCAGAAAACTTCTTATTGCAAGCGGCGGCAGGCCCATTGTTCCGAAGATAAAAGCGGCAGGTGCCCGGTCTTTTGATTTTATTGACGGCACAAATTACACAAAAGCCGGAGGGATCTTCACACTTACAAATCTCGAGGATGCAGTAAGAATCAAAAATTATATAGAAAATAATGACATTAAAAATATATCCATATTAGGCGGAGGCCTGATTGGTTTAAAGGCCGCAGAAGCATTTCTGGAAAAAGGTATCGATGTCAATATAATCGAGCTTGCAGATAGGATCCTTGCCGCTACCTTTGACAGGGAAGCTTCAGGCATTATCGAAAAAAGAATAAAAAGCACAGGCAGCAATATTTACAGGAACAATACTATAGAAGAAATTTATCTCAGGAGCGGAAAGATTACCGGATATAGATTGAAAGACGGAAGACAAATGGAATGCAGTTTGCTCATTGTTGCAATAGGAGTCAATCATGATACTTGCTTTATCGGCAGCGACAGCCTTGATATGGCGAAGGGGATCATTGTGGATGATTATATGAGGACATCGGCAAAAAATATCTATGCTGCAGGGGATGTAGCCGAAGGTCCTGATATGCTTTCGGGAGGGAAGAGAAATATTGCCATATGGCCACTCGCTGTGAGACAGGGTGCGGCAGCCGGGGTAAATATGGCCGGTGGAAATAAAAAGTACGGCGGAGGATTTTTTATGAATTCGGTCGAGTTGCTGGATATTCCCTCAATTTCTATGGGTATCACCAATATAGGAGAGGAAGAAGAAGGATTCGAAGTGTTTAAGTATTTAAATGCAGATCAGGATTTGTACAGAAAAGTAATAATTAAAAATAACAGGATAATTGGCATTATACTGGTTGGTAATATTGATAGGGCAGGAATCTATTCAGGACTTATCAGAAACGAAATTGATATAAGCAGTGTAAAAGAAAACATATCCCGTGAAGATTTTGGAATAATCCATCTGCCCGCTGATTACAAGAAACATCTTGTTGTCG
>CAZODG010000068.1:0-6949 GCA_964578525.1 uncultured Actinomycetota bacterium | reverse complement strand
AAAGAGGATTTAAGAAAAATTGAAAGCAGGGCTCAGGGGTCCGGCAGCAAGACACTTATTGTTCCTAATTTTTCTATAGGGGCTGCGGTTATGATCAGGATTTCCGGGATGATATCAAAATATTTCGATAATTGCGAAATAATCGAAATGCATCATGATAAAAAGAAAGATGCACCTTCAGGCACATCCTTGTATACAGCGGAAGAGATAAGCCATGGAAGCAGTTTTAGCATGCCAAGATTAAAAGATGGTGAAGCTGAAACCATAGAGGGATCAAGAGGCGGATTTACTGGCGGTATCCATATTCATAGCGTGAGATTGCCGGGACTGCTGGCGCATCAGCAGGTCATATTCGGAACAAAAGGTCAAACTTTATCAATAAAACATGACAGTATCGACAGGTCATCCTTTTATCCGGGGGTTATTCTTGCTATTAGAAATCTGGATAGACTTTCCAGCTATACTTTCGGATTGGATAAATTATTAGATATATAATCAAGGTATTATTTTAGGAGGACAAATGATAAATATAGGTGAAGTGATCACAGCGATGGTAACCCCATTCGATAAAGATTATAAGCTGGATCTTGATTCATGCGGAAAACTAATAGAATATTTAATCGATGAAGGAAGCGATGGAATTTTGCTGTCCGGTTCTACAGGAGAAGCCTCGACTCTGGATGACAATGAAAAGATAGAGCTATTCAAATTTGCAAAAGACAATTTTGGGGATAAAATCAAAATAATTGCCGGAACAGGTTCCAATGATACCAGGCATTCCATAGAATTATCGAAAGAAGCGGAAAAAATCGGCGTAGACGGCCTGCTTCTGGTTGGGCCCTATTACAACAGGCCTTCTCAGATAGGTCTTTTCAAACACTTCGAGGCAATTGCAGCCGAGGTAAAAACACCCATAATAATTTATAATGTCCCCTCGAGAACATCAGCCAATATAAGTTCAAAAACCTGCGTGGAACTGTCAAAAATAGATAATATTTGCGGAGTCAAGGAAGCCAGTGCCAATATGAGGCAGATTGCGGAAATAATCAGGGATACCAGTGAAGACTTCCTTATATACAGCGGAAATGATGGCGATACGCTGCCGATACTATCACTTGGAGGTTACGGGATAATAAGCGTAGCCTCGCATATTATCTGCAGGGAAATAAAAGAAATGGTGACCAGTCTCAAAAGAGGGGATCTTAAAAAAGCATCCGGAATGCATCTTGATCTTCTGGATATTTTCTACGGAATTTTTATAGCATCAAATCCTGTTCCCATAAAAGAAGCATTGAATCTAAAGGGCATAAATGTAGGTCCGTGCAGACTTCCATTAAGTCCAATGGAAAATAATGAGCTACAGACTTTTAAAGCAATACTGAAGAAACATAAGATAATAAGTTAGCAGGATAGTTATTAATTATAGGTGAGATTTTATAGATAAATAATCATGGTAAAAAAGTCCAGTTTAAAATTGATATTTCTGGGAGGTTTAAGCGGTATAGGGAAAAATATGATGGTCTTTGAAAAAGACAATCATATCATAATAGTTGACTGCGGAATAATGTTTCCGGATGATGATATGCCGGGAATTGATTTTATAATACCTGATTTTTCATATATTAAAAAAAATGAAAGTAAAATAAAAGGTATAATACTTACACACGGGCATGAGGATCATATAGGCGGCCTGCCTTTTTTATTTAAAGAAATCAATGCACCTATATATGCAACCAGACTTACTCTAGGACTCACCAAAATAAAGTTTGAAAGCTCTCAAAACGTGATTCCGGTAAAATATAACGAAATAAATCCTGAAGAGCCGCTTGAAATAGGACCCTTCCATATAGATTTTTTCAGGGTTAACCACAGCGTACCGGATGGAGTGGGACTGGTAATAAAAACAGATATCGGGACCGTGGTACATACTGGTGATTTTAAGTTTGATTATGATCCTATAGATGGTAGAGTGATCCAATTTTCAAAAATAGCCAGAGCCGGTGAAGAAGGCGTACTGGCTCTTTTGTGCGACAGTACCAATGCCGAGGAATTAGGTTATACTTTACCTGAAAAGGATGTCGGAAAAACACTGTTAGAAAAATTCGAAAAGGCGTCTAAAAGAATTATCGTTGCTACTTTCTCTTCACATATTCACAGAATACAGCAGGTACTGGATGTAGCCTGTAAACTGAATAAAAAGGTTGCAATTTCGGGTAAGTCGATTTTGAAGACAATAAGGGTTGCTGCCGAACTGGGTTATTTAAAAATACCGGAGAATATCATAATACCAATATCAAAGATCGATGAGTTTCCGCTAAAAGAAATTGTCATACTTTCTACGGGAAGCCAGGGCGAACCGCTGTCGGCTCTGAACAGGATGGCGTTGGGTGAACACAAAAGAATCAGCATAATGAAAGAAGATATGGTGATAATATCCGCATCTCCGATTCCGGGAAATGAGAGAGCCATATCCAATACTATAAACAGGCTCATAAAGAAAGGAGCGGATGTTTATTATGAATCCATTGCCGGTGTTCATGTATCCGGCCATGCCGCCCGTGAAGAAATAAAAATTATGATAAATATGGTAAATCCCAGATACTTCATTCCCATTCACGGAGAAGATAAACATAAAATCCAGAATGCTCAGATAGCGGAGTCTATGGGGATAGAGCAAAAGAATATAATAATAGCTGAAAACGGTGATATCGTTAAAATGAATCATAATTTATGCAGGATCTCTGGCAATTTACATCCGCAAACTATTTATGTGGATGGTGTTGGGATGGGAAATATTGAAGACATGGTACTTAAGGACAGGAGGATTTTATCCGGAAATGGAATTATGTCTATAGTAATAGGGATAGACTGTATCGGGAAAAGGATTATATGTGAACCCGATTTTATTCTAAAGGGAATAATATATGTCGAAAATTTAAAAAAGCTTCTGAATGAAGCAAAAAAAATTATAAAAGATACCACAAAAAATTGTTTCGACAGCAATATTATAGGTAAAACGGCAATCGAAGGCTTGATAAATGACAGGATAGAAAAATTTATTTTTAAAAAAGCTAAGATAAGACCTATAATAATAACCAGAGTTATCGGTCCCGACAGGCATTGAATTTTAAAATCTTATATCCTAAAAAATGGCCAGAAGAAATTATAAACGCAAAAAGGTAGTAAAAACCAGGAAAAGTTCCAAACCACTCGTTCCAAGAGAAAAAAAGAAATACGTTAAAAGAAGAACAGAAGTCTATGGTATTTTGATAATAGCGGTTTCGATCCTGCTTTTCATCAGTGTGTATGGTTTTGCGGGTTCAGGCATTATAAATACATCGGTAAATAATTTCTTATCTTATATTTTTGGAATAGGTAAGTATCTGATACCATTTATGCTTCTGATCTGGGGTTTTAGTTTCTTCCTCCGAAGGATCCGTCTTCTACCTTCAACTTTTGGTTGGGGATTTTTTCTGCTATTTTTCTCAATACTTGGAATTGTAAGTAATAACCTGGCGGTCCAAGCCAATATTTTTGACGAAGTGCTGATAAAGGCTAGAGGCGGAATCACAGGAGCAGGTATTTTTTACGGGCTTTACAGGCTTCTCGGCAGTGCCAGTGCACTGGTTGTGCTGAGTGTCCTTGCGATCATATCTATACTGATCATCACAAAGATTTCTATGATAGATATTGCCAAAAAAATAGTTTATTTGTTTAAAAAAATAAAATTCAGACGTTCTGATGATTTATTAAAGAAACCAATCGAAGACAAGCGTTTTTTATTGAAAAAGCCAGCTGCAGATAGTAATAAAATCTACAACAATGAGGGAAATGCCGATTTAAAAAGAATTGAAGTAATAGACAATATGAACAGGATATCAAAAGAAAAAATAGAGATGCCCGATGAGTTTATGAAAAAAACCGGTGCAGGCGAAACCGGAGGAAATCAATTAAAAATACCAATTGTAAGAAGCAGTGACCTTGAGGACAATTACAGATTGCCTCCTATAAATTTACTAAAGAAGTCTCAAAACTTGCCATCCAAATTATATAAGCAAAGCGTAAAAGAAAGAGTATATACTTTAAACAGGCTGTTCAATGATTTTAATCTGGATGTCAGAATAGACAGAGTGGTTGGCGGTCCCACGGTGACTCTTTATGAATTAAAGCTGTCACCGGGAGTCAAGGTGCAAAGGCTGCTGAGCTTGGAAGATGATTTTTGCGTGGCCCTGGGTTCGCCGGATATAAGAATCCTAACACCTATACCGGGGAGATCTGCCATTGGTATCGAAGTGCCCAATACAGTAAGGAGTATAGTCACTCTGGGAGATATTTATTCCGGCGATGATAAGAATCTTACCGATAATCTGCTGAATGTCCCGCTGGGGAAAAATCTTTCCGGTAGTATTGTTTATATGGATATATCCAAAATGCCGCATATACTTATTGCGGGCGCCACTAACTCAGGGAAAAGTTCATGTCTTAACAGCATCATAATCTCTCTTTTGATGAAAGTAAGACCAAGTAATGTCAGATTTATAATGATCGATCCTAAAATGGTCGAACTCAGTATTTACAATGGCATACCCCATCTTTTATCTCCGGTCGTGATCAATCCAAAGAAGGCTTCCTCTGCTCTTTCATGGATAGTGGAAGAAATGGAAAACCGGTTCAAGGTACTGGTCGGGAGAAATTTCAAATCCCTTGAGATGTATAATTTTGAGGCTGAAAGAAATGAAAACGGGGATGAGAATTTCAAGCCATTGCCGTATATACTGGTTTTTATTGATGAGCTGGCTGATCTCATGATGCTATCGGCGTCGGAGGTAGAGGATAGTATTTGCAGGATCGCACAAATGGGAAGGGCAGTAGGCATTCATCTGATAATATCCACGCAGAGACCTTCGGTCAATATAATAACGGGATTGATCAAGGCTAATGTTCCCTCAAGGATAGCGTTCATGGTTGCATCAAATGTGGATTCCAGAGTTATTCTGGACTGTCCGGGAGCCGAAAAACTGGTTGGTAAGGGAGATATGCTTTATCTGCCTTACTATTCCAACAGGCCGGAAAGGGTTCAGGGAGCTTTCGTGACTTCTAATGAAATAGAGATGATTACCGGATATATAAGAAATATCGGCACTCCGGAGTACAGTCTGGAAATATCAAAAAGGATAAGCGGCGAAGATAAAAATATTCAAAACGAAGACGAACTATTCTACGAGGCATTAAGAGTGGTAGTGGATTTTGGACATGCATCGGCTTCGTTACTGCAGAGAAGGCTAAAAATAGGTTATTCAAGAGCTGCGAGAATCATTGACCAGATGGAAGACAGAGAACTCGTCAGCGGATATGACGGCAGTAAACCCAGAGGAGTTTTAATCTCAAAGGAAGAATTGATTAAAATGCTGGAAGAAAAAGAAAGTTAGAAAAATCTTTTGAGAACCAAAGAATATGAACCTGTCAATAATAAGCATAGGAACTGAATTAAATCTGGGATTAATACTAAATGAAAATTCCAGATATATCGCAGAAAGAATCACCGGACTTGGTATAGAATGTAAATACATATACACAGTCGGTGATGATTCCGATGAGATCTCCAATGTGCTGAGGCACAGTCTGCAATTCAGCGACCTTGTAATAATAACAGGAGGTCTGGGCCCCACCGATGATGATGTAACCAGGAACGCAGTAGCGTCAGCTTTAAATCTAAAGCTTATAAGAGACAGGGATCTTGATGTAACCAGCCTGAAATTTATAAGAAAAACCAAAAACCGTAAAATCACTGATAGATTGCTGCGCCAATCTTATATTCCCGAAGGTTCCGTTCCCTTGAAGCCGGAAATTGGAAGCGCCTCCGGATTTAGAATAGAACTTGAGGGAAATAAATTCATATTCTGCATCCCCGGAGTTCCAAAAGAAATGAGAAGCATGTTCGAAAAAGAAGTCGTTCCTTTCCTTGAGGGAAGGTTAACAAATAAAGATTTAAAAAATAATATATTTAAAATCAAGAAATCCACCTTACTCACTACCGATATAAGCGAAACGGAAATAGAGGAAAAGATCAAGGATATTGTTGATAAAGCGGGAGATATCGGTGTGAAGATAGGGATCACTGCCGATCCGGGCCTGATAAAAATAATACTGGTAGCAAAATCGCAGGACGATAAAGAAGCTCAAAAGAATTTGAAAAAGATCGAAGATAGGATTTCAGACAAACTTGGAAAATACTTCTATGGGAAGGAAGATGCACTGATTTCAGATAACCTGAAAGAAGTCATTGTAAGGATTAGGGGCAGTCTGACTATCAGCGTGGCAGAATCCATAACCGGGGGTCTTATAAGCAGCATTATCACAGATACACCGGGAAGTTCGAAATTTTTCCTTGGAAGCATTATATCTTATTCGGATTATTCCAAGATGAAGTTACTCGATATCGATAAAAAGCTCCTTGAGAAACATGGAGCCGTAAGCAGAGAAGTATGTCTGGATATGGCAAGAAAGGTAAGGGATCTATTCGATTCCGATTATGCGTTAAGTGTGACCGGTTACGCCGGTCCGGAAGCGGTAAGCGGCAAATTGGGTCTTGTTTATTGCTGCATACTTGGACCTTCTGGATTTGAAAGAGTATTCGAAAAAAGATTTCCGGGCACAAGGCATGAGATCAAGTTCAGGACCGCTCAGTTCATACTTAACGAACTCAGGGCAGCCATAGGGCAAATAGTAGAATGGTAGAAAAAAGATTATTCATAGCTATAGATATTCCCGGGCATATAAAGGATAATGTATATAAATATATGAAAACTCTGCTTAAGGAGAACAGTCATATAAAATTAGTATCTGCTCCGAATATCCATATAACATTGAAATTCCTTGGGAATGTAAATATAGATAAGATAGAGAAGATAAAGAAAGCCATAAAAAAAACGGCAGATAAATTTAATAG
>CAZODG010000067.1:0-6953 GCA_964578525.1 uncultured Actinomycetota bacterium | reverse complement strand
GGCCATAGGGGGATACGAGAAGGGTAAGCCGGCAAAAGTAAAATCAAAAGAAGATGTACAGGAACGCAAATTGACTGATGGAAGAAAATTTATAATATATAAAAGATATTTTGATGAGAAAGATCTTTATAAGATAGCTGAAAAAAACGGATTTAGAATTCTCGATATATATTTCGGAGAAGCATTCCTGGCATTTAAAGCCTGTTTTGGAAAAAGATGAATGTTTATCAGTAATAATAAATAGCCGGTACAAACAAATCATTTATAAGAGAGGGATTATAATGGAAACATATTTACCACAATCAGAAAAAATTAGAATTAAAAAGGAGGTTAAAGAAGCTTTTGGTGCTATTGTAAAGGGGTGTGAATCTCTGGATATGGACTTGGCGTTTAAAGTATTTCTTAATTCACCGGATTTTTTTATGATTGGAACTGATTGTTCCATTTGTGATTATCAGACCTATATTGATTGTAATATAAATTATCTTAAAGAATGTTCAAATTTTAAACTGACTACATTTAATGAAAAAATAAAATACCTGGGCAGGGATATGGTAATTTTTTCATGGATTTATAAAGCAGAAGCTACGCTTAAAACAGGTGATAAGGATATCATTGAAAAAGCTGGAGCAACATTTCTGTTTAAGAAGATAAATGGCGAATGGAAAGTTATATATTATCATGAAGCTGCATTGCCTCCCATAAAAATAGCCAAAAGTCTATAATGATACATAGAATTATATATTAACATTTAAAAGGAGAAAGTCATGAATTTTGATCATTTTGCTTTTCAGGTTTCCGATATGGATTCTTCTATCAGTTTTTATACCGAAAAATTAGGATTTAAACTCAAATCCAGAGCCATGGATGAAGAAGATAAGGAGGAATATGCGTTCCTGGAACATGAAGATGCCCGGCTTGAATTAATCCGGGATCTAAGAAGAGATTTTAAAAAACCTGAAATAAAAGAGCCATATTGTCCTCATTTTTGTCTGGAAGTTGAAGATATGGGATCCTCTGTTGACTTACTAAGGAAGAGCAATATCCCTGTAGTGCATGGACCAATGGAGATAAAAGGTGATGTAACATGGGTATATTTCTGCGATCCGGATAATAATATTCTTGAATATATACAGCAGTATAAAAAGAAATAGGGACTTGATTGTTTAACAATTTTTTTCAAATTATCAGATGACAAAACTTTATAGATACATTTTCGGATATTTAATCGGTTTTTTTATCTTCATATTTCTGATCCCATTTTTACTCTATAGATTGAGTAGTGACACAAACACATTGGTTGGAGTAGAAATGATTGATAATATTAATCTACAAATAATCATATCTATTCCGTTTTTTCTATCAATCATCTATCTCAAGTTGATTGAAGAGAAGAGACTGCTTAAAGATTTTGGTACCGAATTTATCGAATATAAGGATAAAGTACCTATGATGGTCCCTTTTTTGAAATTGAACTATGAAAGAAGCAAAAGAAATCATTTATGAGCATACTTGTGTAGATAAAGCACTTCACCGGCTGAATGTATGGTTTCTGCCTTTCAGGTGGGGAATCAATCCATACCGTGGATGCGAGCATAATTGTTTGTATTGCAATGCAAGATATACTCATGAATATCTCGACCTTCCAACTGGTGAGTTTGCCTATAAAATTATGGTTAAAGACAATGCAGCAGAAGCGCTTGACAGGGAACTCTCAAAAGAAAAATGGAACAAGAATTGGACCGTTAATATGGCAACGGTTACTGATCCTTATCAACCTGCGGAAACTGAATTTAAAATTACTCGCGAAATTTTGAAGATATTTCTTAAACATCATAATGCACTTATGGTTACAACAAAATCTGATTTGATTTTAAGGGATATAGATTTGTTAGAGGAAATCGCCCGAACGGGATTTCTTAATGTCGTTATAACAATACCACTGCTGGATGAAGATTTGAGAAAGAAGATAGAGCCGAAGGCTCCAACCATACGCAGACGCCTTGATGTCGTAAAGCAGATTCACGATGCGGGAATAACAATTGGTGTGACTTCCATACCTTTACTTCCATATATTTCGGATAATGAAAGTCAACTTGAGAATCTCATAAAGGAAATAGCAAAAAATGGTGCAGATTATATGATTGTCGATATGCTTAATCTTAGAGAAGAAACTAGAGGCAGGGTCATGCCTTTTATCAAAGAACATTATCCTGAATTGGTCTCGGATTATGAAGAGCTTTATAAAACCGATTATTGCGATAAGGAATATGCAAAACAAGTAAGGAAATATTCGAATAGTCTTATTAAAAAATACAAATTAGACAATTATGATAAAATGTTTTCTTATAGAAAGGAAAAGGGAACTGATGAAAGAAAGTAATGGTTATGCTGCTTATTGTGGTTTGAATTGTTTATTTCAAATTGTCAGGTACGGTGTATATGAGGATATAATTATATTTTCTGCTGGCGTTTACAGTCTTGTCTTGCTGATAAAAAATTGGAAAATTAAAAATCACCCTGCTAATTCCAGTTGAGTTTATCTGGCGCCGGGCTCTACTTTTTAATTAAATATAAAAAAATGATTATGGAAATCGAAAAGTTAAATAAAAAAATAAAGGAATGCAATAAGTGCAGATTATCTGAAACCAGAATAAATGCTCTTTGCGGGGAAGGGAATATAAATGCTAAGCTAATGTTAATTGCACAGGCACCCGGAGAAAAAGAAGATAGAGAGGGGAAAATGTTTATCGGACCGTCAGGGATCGTACTCGATGAATTATTTATAGAAGCCAATGTTGATAGAAAAGAGATTTATATGACAAATCTGGTTAAGTGTATGCTACCAAAATACAGGAAGCCAAAGCAGGATGAGATTAAAATTTGCAGCCAGTATTTAGATATAGAGATAGAACTAATAAATCCCAAAATACTGGTACCATTGGGGTATTATGCGACCAAATATATCTTTGAGAAGTATGCTATCCCATTGCTGTCTAAATCAGAATTCGATAGGGTCTACTGTAAAATTTTTTTGGGAGGAGATAGAAAAGTATTTCCTCTGCAACATCCTGCTGCTGTTCTACATAATAATTCTATTAGGGAAATAATTGTAAAAAATTACTGTAAATTGAAGATGCTTCTGAATGCTTTATCAGTATTTATTCCTGGTTAAGTCTTTGTTTTATTTCAAATAAATTATTTGATTTGTCTTTTATAAAAGCTAAATCAGAAATATCACGTTTTATAATAGTGCAGGGATAATTATTTTCCCGTGCTTTTTGTATTGCCTGTTTCTGGTCGTTGACTGTTATACAAACATGTTGAAAATTTCTATGGTCATTTTTATCAGCTATAAATAATTCCACCATAAAGTCTTTTTTACCAACAACTGTAACCTCAGTTTCTTTTTCAGTATTAAAAATTTGGCTTGTCATCATTTTTGATAATATAAACTTCTTTATTATTTCTAGTCCTAAAATGTCAACATAAAAATTTTTTATTTCTGATGAATCATTTATCGTAATACCAACATGATTAAATACTGTTTCTTTCATATTATTAACCGCCTATAAATAACTTTTTATATTAAAAAAATGTTTTCGCTTAGCTAATTCTTCCTAAAGTCAGATACATTTTACACTAAAGTTCTCAAGGGTAAAAGTAAAGATGAGTCAATTTTCAAAAAAATTACTCAATATGCTGAATTTAGAACCAGGAATAAGAAATAAGCGAATAAGAGAATATGCAAATAGTTTATTAAAAGATATAAAATAGATGATTATGATACAATGCTATTTTACAGAAAGGAGTTACGATATGAAAGAAAATAGTGATTTGATTGCTTACTGCGGATTGGATTGTTCTCAGTGTGGGGCATATATTGCCACAAAGACTAATGATGATAATAAGAGAGCAGAAGTATCGAAACAGTGGTCTGAAATGTACAGTACAGAAATCAAACCGGATGATATCAATTGTAACGGATGCCTTTCCGAAGAGCAGAAGTTTTCCTACTGTAACGTCTGTGAAATCCGTAAATGCTGTGTGGAAAAAGAGCTGGAAACTTGCGCAGGATGCGAAATGTATGCCTGTGATAAACTGGAAGATTTTTTTAAGATGGCACCTGAGTGCCGTACCGCATTGGATAAGTTACGTACATAGTAATTTCTTTCTGAAAAACAGTTATTTTTAATAGTGAGATACAGCCTGGAGTTATAATCTATGGAAAAAGAGACTGCAAAAGAACTAATCGAAAAATATATAGAAGCTTGGAAAGAAAAAGATCTGAAAATGTTTTTAGATGTTTTACATGACCACGCCGAAGTCAGGGAGTGTACAGGTGCCGTTTACTATGGTAAAAAGACGCTGGGAAAATGGTTTACTATTTGGAACAAGGGAACAAATATAGTTATTAAGTGGGAAATAAACTCATTCGGTTTTGATAAGAAGAAGTTAGTTGCTTTTGTTGAATGGAAGTTCAAATGCAGCTATGAAAATAAAGAACATGAGTTTGAAGGCTCAAGTGTCATATATTTTAAGGATGAACTGATATTCAGGATAAATGAATATGAGATGAAGCTGGAAAAATTTTATCCTTACGATTGATGTAATATAAAAATTCTTTTAATTTTAGTTATAGTTTTTAGAAACTGGGAAAAAGATTGAAAATCATCTTAGTGGATTTGAGAGTTATAGAGCTAAAAGGAAAGAAAAAAGGAGCATATTACAGATTAATTTAAATTACTGTTTTGGTTGTCAAAAAAGTTGTCAAAAGGTTGTCAAAAGGGTTTTTATTTATATTTAAAAAATGATTCAGAAATTCAAATAGTTCAAATAAATGATGTTATTAAATGATTAAAAAGGATATCAAATATGCCCAAAATATCACCGGAGCTAATATTTAAATTACGCGAGGGTTCATTTGCAGATGATCTTTTTATTACTGCTGTCAGCCATTTTGATTTCTTTAATTTTTTAAAAAAAGATCCTTCCGATTTCGATAACATCGCTAAATCATTGAATATTAAAAAAAGCCCCTGGATGTTATGCTTACCCTGTTTAAGGCATACGGTTTTATTATGGAAAGAAATAACAAATATTATCTCTCGGATGTTTCGGATAATTACCTGACCAGCCAGTCCCCATTTGATTTGAGCTCTTTTGTAAGCTCATTAAAAAACAACCCCGTATGCAGCGAAATGAAAAAAGTTCTCATGACCGGAAAACCGGCAAATTGGGCGGCAAGTAAAAAGGGAAAACGATGGGCTACTTCAATGGAATCCGATGATTTTGCACAGTCTTTTACAGCCGGGATGATCAGCAGAGGCGTATACCTGGCAAAGGGCCTGTTAAGTGCAATTGATTTAAGGAAATTTAGAAAATTATTGGATATTGGCGGCGCGTCCGGAATATATTCGATTACTTTATTGTCAGATAATCCAGGTTTGAATGGAGCTATCTTAGAAAAACCGCCTGTAGATAAGATGGCAAGGTATACTATAAATAAATCCGATTTAAACGATAGAATGAAAGTGATACCGGGGGATATGTTTAAGGATAAATTTCCCGGAGGTTATGATGTTCATTTTATTTCACATGTACTTCATGACTGGGATTTTAAAGAAATGAAATTTATCCTGAAGAATTCATTTGACAATCTGGAACCGGGCGGGATGGTAATTATTCATGATGCACATATAAATGATACTAAAACAGGTCCTGTTTCGGTGGCAGAGTATTCAGTTCTGCTTATGTTTTTCTCGGAAGGTAAATGCTATTCCACTTCCGAAATAAAACAGATTCTTGAAGAAACAGGTTTCAGAGATATACGGTACAGGCCAACTATCCTTAACAGAAGTATAATTACAGGTATAAAACCAGATGAAATAATTATAAATCAGTAATATATAATTTTTATCATTAAAAATGAGAATATCTGTTATTCTTGCGCATCCAAAAAAGGGGAGTTTCAATCATTCTATTGCCGAAGTTGCCATAAGAACCCTTAGGCATTTGAAACATGAAGTATTTTTCCATGATTTGTGTGCTGAAAAATTCGATCCGGTACTTCCTGATGAAGAAATACCAGAAGACGGGATAGTCAATCCGGTAATTCAGAAATATTGTGAAGAGATCTCTGTATCTGATGGCATAATAATCATACATCCAAATTGGTGGGGTCAGCCTCCGGCTATTTTAAAAGGCTGGATTGATAGGGTACTTCGGCCCGGGGTTGCATATGAGTTTCTTGAAGGTGACAGGGGAGAAGGCATACCGCAGGGTCTTTTAAAGGCAAAGACCGCTCTTGTTTTTAATACTTCCAATACTCCGGCGCAAAGAGAAAAGAATGCATTTGGGGATCCGCTTGAGAACCTATGGAATAACTGCATATTTGAGCTATGCGGTGTGAAATATTTCCATAGAAAAATGTATAGAGTGATAGTAACAAGTACCCCGGAAAAAAGAAAAAGTTGGCTTGAAGATGTAAGTGAAACTATAAGAAAATATTTTGCATAAAATAAAAAAGAGATAAAATCACATAGGATTAATCAATGGAAAATATAATTAACATGAAGTCTTTAAGCCAGGCGCCAATAATAAAAAGACTTATTTCTGATCCAAATCCGGTCATCAAGTATAAGGCATTTAAACTTTTGCTGGATGAACCAGAGAATTCTCCTGAGATGACCAAGCTCAAGCAATCAATCAGGAATTCGTTGATGGCCAGAAGACTGCTCTCTAATAGAAATAGTGATGGCACAATAATAGATGCTCATCCTTACCGGAAATGGCAGGGTCTTCACTGGATATTATACAGTCTTGCAGAGATAGAGTATCCTCAGGGAGATAAGTCCCTTCTTCCCATGCGGGATCAGATACATAACTGGCTTTTTGAAGAAAAACATTTAGAATACCCACAGTCTCTTCTTATTCCAGGGCAGGAGGATAGA
>CAZODG010000066.1:2068-6957 GCA_964578525.1 uncultured Actinomycetota bacterium | reverse complement strand
TCTGCAAAGCGCCACCATGCAAGTGTTCCAATTACTCCCGCTATACTTGTAAAACAAAGAATAATGTAACTTATAATTTCCAGATGTTGACCCTCAGCTCCGCTATAAAGAGTAGGAATCATCCATGGGAAATATTGCCCAAGACCCAGAGCATTGATAAATTGTCCTGTTATAAGAGTGACTATCACAAAACCAATAGGCGGCAAGTACCCCCGGCCATAACTTGCAAAAAAAGCTACGGTGGGACAGAGCAGTATAGTGAGAATAGAAGTTATAATAACCGTATAAAAGCTTTGCAGGGCAAGTTCCCCCGACCATCCCGGAATATGAATCATCCATCCTGCCGCCAACCCGACAGCAAACAAAACGAGGGTAAGTAAAAGGCACCAGACAGCTGTTACAATTAATTTCGATAAAACAATGACATGCCGGGAAACGGGTAATGCAAGCATATCTTTTATGGTACGATCGGAATATTCTCTTCCAAAGATCCAACTTGTCACAAACCCGAATCCTATCAACCCTATCATGCTGGTTATCTGCATGAACAGATTAAAATATGCCGGCCAATCGGTCCCTTCCCCAAAAAAAGTTGCTTTGGTACCAAGCAGGCCAAGTTTGCTGACCAGTTCGGGATTCTTTGCGATAAATATTAAAAGCCCCATGAAAATAGACATAAAAGCAAAAGCCAGAATTGTTATTGGAAATATTCTTGACCTGCGTACTTTGAGACTTTCGACCCACAAAGCAGATAACATACCTTTCATTTTACATCTCCTCCGATTACTCTTAAAAAATATGACTCCAGGTTTTCTTCTTCCACTTTCAGTAACTTTAGCGGAAGACCCGCATATACTAATATATTTGCGATATTCTCGGGATGTTTTATTGCATCATCCCCTTTTACCTCCAGTAATCCTTCCTTGGATACGTCCACAGAATATCCGTTTTCAGATAGCTTTAATCTGGCAGCTTTTTTATTATCGGTATCAAGAACGAGCCGTTTCTTGCAAAGGTTCTCCAGTTCATCTGTATCTATTTCCTGTATCAAGCTGCCCTGATGAATAATTCCAATCCTTGTGGCAAGTCTGGATATCTCTCCAAGTATATGGCTTGATATAAATATCGTGACTCCATGACTGGAAGCAAGATCTTTCAACAGTTCCCGTATTTCTACAATTCCGGCCGGATCCAGACCGTTTACAGGCTCGTCCAGGATTAAAATATCTGGATTGTGCAAAAGTGCCTTTGCCAGGCCCAGACGCTGGACATTGCCTAAGGATAGATTTTTTGCTCTAACCTCTTTATAGGGATTTAGTTTTAGCCTGGCAATAATAGCATCGATTGATTTTTTATCGGATATATTGCGCAGGCGGCGTATAATCTCAAGGTTTTCACTGACTGTAAGTTCAGGATATGAATATTGTCTTTCCAGAAGATATCCTACATTTTTCCATAAACTGTTATTTCCCGCGCCGACTTTTTTTCCGTATAAAAACGATGCGCCTGTCGTAGGATGAATTATTCCGAGAAGTAATAAAATCGTTGTACTCTTACCTGCGCCATTAAGCCCTAAAAAACCATAGATTTCTCCTTTTTTAATGCTAATCGATGCATCATTTAAAGCATGAACCTTGCCATAATATTTTGTCAAATGGTCTGTTCTAATAATACTTTCCATAATTTATATATCTCCTAACCTCTATTTTGTGGACCTCATACCAATATTATGAAATATTTTAACTGAAGTTATTTGAAAAATCAATAATTATGTATTAAAATAGTAAATATATTTCATAATTAATAATAATCAGGAGTTTTAATGAATGGATTTGAAAGAAGACGTCAACAAAAAAAAGATTCCATATTAAAAGCAGCAAAAGAGCTTTTTAATCAATATGGTTATAATAAGGTCACTATTGCAGAGATTGCCAGGAAAGCTTCAGTTTCGCAAGTATCAATATATAATTTTTTTCAAAGCAAGGAAAATTTAAAACAGGTATTACTAAAAAAACTTGTAAATGATAGTTTAACTGGAATAATGAAAATCATGGGAAGTCAGATTCCTTTAAAGATCAAATTTGAAAAAGTGATCTCATTAAAAATTAATTTTTTAAAAGACCTGATCAACCATTTTTTTCCCAAATATACCCAGAGTAATATTAATGAAGAGAAGGCAGCAGTAGAAGTAAATAGAAAAATAGAGAGTCAGGTCTTTGATCTTGTTGAGGATGGGAAAAAACGGGGATTAATTAATAATTCAGTTTCTACGCAGGCAATAAGTATCTTTCTGGAGATTATCCAATATTATTTTTCGAACAATCCGGGTATTGTAGCAAAATTCGAAGAGAATCCAAAACTGGAAAAAGAAATACATGCTTTATTCTTGAAGGCCATAACAAAATAATCTGAAATCTATTAATCCTGAGTGGTTTCTTATAACAAATTAAGTTTAGTCTCCTTTGCTGGATAGAACAATTTTTTCTTTGGTGAGGAGACGGGAAGAATAAAAAACTAATGCCCAGAGAATAACGGTCGCAACAGTATACCATAATAAAAACGACCAGGAGGCCAGGTTTACTTTACCCGATGCTACTCCCAGTGGGATTCCTATCATTAAACCAAATCCGACTATAAAAGAGGGTGCTATTGCCAGATCGGGATTATTAGCCAAAGAAAAAAGCACGATAAATAAAAGTAATCCGAAAAACAGCAGAGGATTAATAATAAAACAGGTAAGCAGCATCGGAACCGGGAAGAAGAAAGTTCCTGTTACCGGTTTGATCGCAATAAGATTTATTGCTGCCAGCACTATAAATGTAGAGACAGTGGAAATTATAAATCCGGGGGAAAAGATAGCCAGACTTTTGCCTATCCAGATTTCCTTGGAGCCGAGGGGAGTAGCTAAAAGTGACTCAATGTTACCATTCACTTTCTCTTTTACAATTGGAAAACTGGAAAAGGCCCAGATGAAGGTCATAAGGATAAACAGCGGTAAAAAGTAAGTGATAAGGCCCATTATCAGTTCCAACAGGGGCCTCGCTGCTTTTACTCCCAACCATTCCTGATTTTTTAAAGTGAAGCTGGCAACCATGGCAGCAGTGATTGTAATTGCAGCAAAAACAAGAACTATAATTAGAAAGGCTCTGGTTTGCCTGAGTTCCTTAAAATCTCTATGAAAGATAATACTCGTTCTTTTCAAAATCTGACTCCTAACGTGATAAGACTATTTTCTCTCTGGTAAGACACGGCTGTAGAAAAATAACTATGATAGCGAATACAGCGGCTATTCCGAGGTTAATCAGAGTAAAGGACCATGAAGTGATATCCAGAAAACCTCGAATCGCGAGATTTATCATCAGTGAGATCATAACGGGTAAAAAAATCTGGACTATAATATTGCCTGTGGCCGGTTTTCCTGTCAGACCGATAAAGTGGACAAGGAGACTCAGGCAGAAATAGATAAGAGGAGCAGCCAGAAAGCTGCTAACGGCTATCCAGGGATTAAAAATAAAACCTACTGCAGGAACGAAGTATATGTAATTAATGGCAATCAGGGCTATAAGTGCAAGGAATTCCCCCAGAATCAAGCCTGGCAGAAAAATGGCTATGCTCTTGGCAATCCAGATATTTTTAACTTCGAGCGGAGTAGCCAGAAGCGATTCTATGTTACCCCGGGACTTTTCCCTGGTCATGGATTGGAAGGCAAACGAGTTTAAATTTACTCCCAGGCTTATGAAGCAGGTGGTATACATGATCACGCCCAGATAGAGTTCCAGTGTTGATCTGTCCGGCAGTTCTGTTTTCATCTCCGGAGCTATAAGGAAAAGACAGAAAGCTATTGTTACACCCAAAACACATATTATTGTTACAGCGATATAAAGAATGAGCACAATCTTTGACCGGAGGTTGTTTTTAATGCTGTTTAAAGTTACCAGACCTATTTCTCTCATGAGGGTTCAACTTCTTTTAAAATAGCTGCATACATTTCTTCAAGAGATGCCTCTTTTTTTACTGCTTCTTCAATTCTTACACCCCGGCTTGCAAGAAAGCTGATTATATCCGATATTTCCGTTCCTTCCCGGGGGGAGAAAACAAGAGCTCTTTCCTTCTTTTCTTTCAGTCCAAAATGAGACAAATTTTTTAGTTCTGTTATCAGTGATTCCGGAATATATTGAACGGTTTTGATTATAATAGTCCCGCTGCCCATTTTCCGGCGCAAGTTTTCAAGTTCGCCATAGAGTTTTATTTCTCCCCTGTCTATAAGAGCGATACGATTACAAATCCGCTGTACTTCATCGAGATTATGTGAACTCAAGAAAATAGTTTTATTTTCTCTGCGCACTATATCGAGCATGATTTGTCTTATCTCGATCTGCCCCGATGGGTCGACTCCTGCCGTAGGTTCATCCAGAATCAAAACCTCCGGATCATGTACCAGGGACCTGGCAAGAGCCAGCCTCTGTCTCATTCCTCTTGAGTAGGTACCCACTTTATCTTTGGACCTATCCTCCAGATCCATCATGCTCAGAAGTTTATGGATTCTTTCTCCTGTATTGGATAGTCCATAGATCTGTGAGTAAAAAATCATATTCTCCTCGGCTGTCATATTTTCGTAAAGACCGTCTGAATCAAGGACAAAACCTATTTTTCTTCGAATTTGACTGAGATTTATATCCTGTCCCAGAATATCCAGTTTGCCCGAGTTAGCCTGAAAAAGACCGAGAAGTATCCTTATGGTAGTGGTCTTACCGGCGCCATTGGGGCCGAGATACCCAAATATATCTCCCATTTCTACGGTAAAGCTTATTCCATTTAAGATTTCGCGATTTCCCAGAGTCTTTTTTACGTTTTCTATGCTTATTACTGGATTCATTTTATTACCTTAT
>CAZODG010000066.1:0-1968 GCA_964578525.1 uncultured Actinomycetota bacterium | reverse complement strand
AGATATGGTGGGTGGTATTGGATTTGAACCAATGACCTCTGCGATGTCAACGCAGCGCTCTAACCAGTCTGAGCTAACCGCCCACGTTCTTAATTTTATCAGAGCATTAAAGCTTAAGTCAAAAAGACTTTTACACTTTTTATTTTAAGTTATTAAAATCATCTTTTATAATTGGAATCTATTCATTTTTAAAGTTATAATTTATATTAATTTTTTAAAAACAAAAGGAGGTAGGAGATGACAAGGAGAGTTTATTTTAGAGAGATTTACCTGTATATCGTTTGCATTATTGCCATTATAATTTTTATAGTGGGGTTGATCATGGTTTATAACGGTACAATAGATTACGTAAGACCAACTACTTATATGACAAAATCCAGTATCGTAACAATGTATTCGACAGAACAACATACGAACTTATCCGCAGATGAAATAGATAGACTGGCCGAAGAAGAGATAGATGCCTCAATTCAGAGCGCGAAGGATATGGCTTTTAAAGATTTATTGAGAGGTGTGCTGCTTGTTATCATAGCAATTTCGCTTTTTGCTTTTCACTGGAAAAAAGCACAGGCTATGTGGAACATTAATTTAGAGACAAAAGATATTGATTAGCGTTTTTTAGGCTATTTAAAATTTAAATCTATTATTTTAACGGATTTTGATTATGCTCTCTGGTACTTATTTAGAGATTTTCCACAGCAACTACTATAATTCTTAATAATCCTATATATAGTGTATAAGATTATTTAAGAAAAAAAATTTTAAATTCAATACGGAAAAATAATTTATACCATTTCAAACTACTGGAAACTGACTTTTTCTGCGCTTTGAACCACTGCTATCCAGGTATTACCTCCATTGAATGAGATTGTTTTACCGCTGCTGTCTTTAAATATATAGGGTTCATATGCGCTCCCTCGCTGCCAGCTCCCCTGAATAGCGTTGCCGTCCTGGAAAACAAAGGCAATTCCATTCCCTGTGGTCCTGACGGCCATATGTCCGGACTTATCCAGAGGTCCCTGAATATCGGTGACCATCACGACTACGTTTTTTACAGCGATCTGCTGACCGGTATTATAATCCAGATGGACCTTGCCACCCATATTCCTCAGATAATAATTACCGCTTCTATTGTAAATATAATTCAAATCAAAACCGCGAGGAGAATATGCATGTGTTGAAAAATCGATATGAATATTTGTAATATTTCCTCTTGCTGATTCTGCGGCGTCCGCTTTATACGAAAATGGGATACCATTGCCTTCAAGCGGGTAACCAAGCTGTCCTGCTTTTTCTCTTAAACTCGCCACCGACATAAAAGCCGTGTGTTCCTGTATGGAACTTCTTTTCCAGTCCCTCCAGTAGGGTGCCTGTCCGGTGATCGAGCTGTTCCCCGATCTGTCAGTCATTGCACTTAAAACGTACATTCCCAGGTTTTCTACCACTCCATAGCATTCAGGATAAGTGCCAAAAAAAGCATAAATAGGATCGAAACCCCTTGCAATTTCTGCATAGTAAGGTCTTGTGCTTCTTACCGGTCCAACCTGGAGGGCATTATTTGAATTGTAGATTGCAATAAATCTGGTAATGCCGTATTCGTCAACGATTTCGAATACCACATCTGCAAGATTAAGTCCGGACTGAGGCCTGGCTGCAAAACTATTTTCAACCATGATAGCAACCGGCCGGGTCCCTCCTGCGAGGATGGGCAAACCGGATGTTTGACTTTCGATATCTGACTGTTTCACCCATCCCGAAAGGGGGATAACTGATATAAAAATTATAACCAGTACTGGTATTAATAAGACTAAAAAAAATTTATTTCTCTTATGATCCATTATTTACCTCCGGCACTTTTTTAAAATTTCAATAATTATTATAGCTTTTAATTGCCTGTGTTAATTGTCAAATATAATATAATAAAAAATCTTTTAATGCTATTAACTTTCTAAAAAAATTGACCCGGAT
>CAZODG010000065.1:0-6968 GCA_964578525.1 uncultured Actinomycetota bacterium | reverse complement strand
TTCTGGGGATGGAGAACAATGTGATCAAGGATGTTCTTGAAAATTTTACTGACAGGGTGTTTATCGCAAATTATAACGACTGCTCACAGATAGTGATAAGTGGATACGAAGGTGCAGTGATGGAAGCAATGGAGGAATTAAAATCAAGGGGTGCTAAAAAAATAATACCACTTAAAGTGGGTATTGCTTCACACTCTCCTTTGATGAAACGTGTTTCTGATGAACTTGGAGACTACATCGAAAAAAATATCGATTTTATGGATATGAAATTTCCTTTCTTTTCCACAACCGAAATCACTTACCGCAGTAAGGCTGATATAAAGAAGACTCTGAAGGGACAGCTTGTTGGTCCGATAAGGTGGATTGACAGTATCGAGTATCTGCTGGAAAATGGAGTTGATATATTTATAGAAGTAGGGCCGGGATCAGTCTTATCGGGATTGGTCGGAAGGATTGCAAAGAGAAGCGGCAGGATTGTTACCATACTTAAAACTGACCGGATGGAAGATCTGGAAAATTTAAAAAGTGTGTTAGAAAAGGATGGAATCATAAATGAGGCTTAATGATAGAGTGGCCATCGTAACCGGAGGTGCCAGAGGTATCGGGAAGAAGATCTGTGAAATTTTTTTGGTAGAAGGCGCATCCGTATATATTTTCGATGTCAATCCTGAAGAAGGAACAAGGACTATAGGTGAATTTCATTCTGCTTATAAAAACGGAAGAATCTTTTTTTCCGAGGTGGATATAACAGATGAGAAAAGCGTGGAGCAGGCAATTGGAAAAATCATAGAAGCTGAAGGCAAAGTAGATATCCTTGTCAATAATGCCGGTATCACCAGGGACAATCTTATACTGAGGATGAGTCTTGAAGATTGGAAAAAAGTTATCGATATAAACCTTACCGGAGCTTTTATATGTTCCAGGCACACGGTTAGATTTATGATAAAGAACAGAAGCGGAAAAATAATAAATATTTCATCGATAGTAGGAGTTCACGGTAATGCAGGTCAGAGTAATTACTCCTCATCAAAAGCAGGAATAATAGGCCTTACGAAAACCCTTGCCAAAGAACTTGCCAGTAGAAACATTCTGGTAAATGCTATAGCGCCGGGTTATATTGAAACGGAGATGACAGAAAAGCTCAGCGACAGCATAAAGCAAAAGCTAATAGAGCAGATTCCCACGGGGAGGCTGGGAAGTGTGGACGATGTTGCAAAAACAGCGCTCTTTCTGGCAAGCGATGATTCCAATTATATAACCGGCACCGTGATAAATCTGGACGGCGGGATGGGTATTTAACCTATAGAAATTAGTATTGAAATTTTAGTTAGAGAAAAGGATTTATAAGTGATAAAAGAGATTAATAATAGAAGAATTGTTGTAACCGGATTGGGAGTAATGTCGGCATTAGGACTGGAAATTGAAAAGTTCTGGAGTAATCTGATTTCTGGAAAATCGGGCGTCTCAAGGATCGACCGATTCGATATCGAAAAGATTGCTTCTAAAATTGCTGCGCAGATAAAAGATTTTGAGCCGGAAGATTATATAGACTTCAAGCTGGCAAAGAGAATGGATAGATTTGCACAGTTTGGGTTTGCTACGGCGCAGAATGCCTTAAAAGACAGCAGCCTTAAGATCGATTCTTCAAATGAAAATGAAGTTGGAGTTTATATTGGGAGCGGAGTAGGCGGAATTGCAACTATGGAACAGCAGTATGAAAGATTGCTCTATAAGGGTGCCGATAAGGTAAGTCCTTTTATTATCCCCATGATGATTTCCAATATGGCAGCAGCTCAGGTATCTATTATGAGCGGAGCCAAAGGACCGGTGAGTACGGCAGCCACTGCATGCGCCGCAGGATCCAATTCAATCGGAGATGCATTCGAAATGATAAAAAGAGGAATTGCGGATGTCATGATTGCAGGAGGGGCCGAAGCCGCCATCACTCCTCTGGGAATGGCAGGATTTTCCAACATGCAGGCTCTTTCGAGAAGAAATGACGAACCGGAAAAAGCATCCAGGCCCTTTGACAGGGATAGGGATGGATTTGTAATGGGAGAAGGCAGCGGCATATTGATACTGGAAGAATTGAATCATGCTCTAAGAAGGGATGCAAGAATATACTGTGAGGTTTTTGGCTACGGTCTTTCCGGAGAAGCTTATCATATAACTGCACTTGAGGAGTCAGGTGCGAATGTGGCCAGGTGTATAAAAAACTGTCTGGATGAGGGTGGTATTGGCCTTGAAGAAGTGGACCATATTAATGCTCATGGGACCTCGACCCCGTTAAATGATGTTATAGAAACCGCTGCTATCAAAAGGTGTTTTGGCGGGCATGCCTATAACATAAATATAAACTCGACTAAATCTATGGTCGGCCACTGCCTGGGAGCTTCAGGTGCCATTGAGGCAGTAGCGACTGTGTTGACCATAAGGGACAATATTATCCCTCCTACTATCAATCTTGATAATCCGGATGAGAAGTGCGATTTGAATTATACGGCAAAGGTCAGCCAGAAGAGAGAGGTCAATGTTGCCCTTTCCAATTCTATGGGTTTTGGCGGTCATAATGTGACCCTGGGTTTTAAAAGATATATGTAACAGGAAAAGATAAATGGAAAAGAAAAAATGTAAGAATTGCAATAAAGATATAGAAAATGAGATTTTCGTTTTGAATCTCTGGGTGTGTCCGTATTGCAATTATCACCATACTATAGATGCAAGAGACAGGCTGCAGGTCACAGCAGACAGCAACAGTTTTAACGAACTGGGTAAAAATATTAGTTCGATTGATTTTTTGAATTTTTATGATGTCAAATCCTATGGTGAGAGGCTTAAGGAGACCAGATTAAAAGCCAGTCTGGATGATGCGATTATAATAGGAGATGCACAAATAGAAGGAAATGATGTGGCGCTGGGCATAATGGATTTTGGTTTTATGGGAGGGAGCATGGGAAGTGTGGTAGGAGAGAAGATAAAGATATTATCCAACCACAGTATCGAAAAAAACATCCCTCTAGTCATATTCTGTACATCGGGAGGAGCAAGGATGCAGGAGGGTACGATATCCCTGATGCAAATGGCAAAGACGGTATCCAGTTTAGGCAGAGTAAAAGAAAACAGGATTCCTTATATAACTGTGATAACAAATCCTACTTCCGGAGGGGTCAGTGCAAGCTTTGCAACTATGGCTGACATTATTATAGCTGAACCGCACGCACTCTTTTGTTTTGCCGGACCCAGGGTTATAAAACAAACTATAAAAAAGAACCCGCCTCCGGATTTTGGAAGTGCAGAGAGAAATTTAAAAAATGGTCAGGTGGATATGATCGTGAACAGAAGCGATCTTAAAGGCACGCTGGCCAATATATTAAGGTTATTCAGAGGCTGATATGGATCTAAAAAAACTGGAAGAAATTCCAAAGAATTATCTTAAAGAGATTTTAGGGTCATTGTCCAAGCTTGAAAAATTAAAGAAGATACCCTTCTTTACCGGCATCCATTTCAAGGATGCTGAAAGAGCTCTTGCACGGAAGATCGAGACTTATAAAAGTGTCGAAAGAGACGCCAGAAGAGTCTGGAAGATTGTAGAACTTTCAAGAAATGAGAGCCGGCCCCAGTGTCGCGATTATATAAAAGGCATATTCGAAGATTTCGTGGATCTTTCAGGCGACAGGCTTACCGGTGAAGATAAATCCATTATTGCAGGTCTGGGCAAAGTCAACGGAAGGACCGTTGCCGTTATCGGGCACAATAAAGGCAAGGATATAAAGGAGAGGATGATATATAACTTCGGCATGAGCATTCCTCAGGGATATAGGAAATCCCAGAGAATCATGGAACTTGCCGATAGATTTGGATTCCCCATAGTGACTTTTATAGATACGCCAGGAGCATATCCTGCAATTGAAGCCGAAGATGATGGACAGGCCAGCGCCATCGCGAAAAGTATTTCCGTGATGTTTAAAGTCAAGGTCCCCATCATAGTCGTCCTTGTCGGTGAAGGTGGAAGCGGCGGAGCGATTGCACTTGCTATTGGAAATGAAGTGGCAATGCTCGAGAATTCAACCTATTCGGTTATTTCACCTGAAGGGTGTGCCGCGATCCTGTGGAAGAATCCATCCGGTACAAAACTCGCAGCAAGGGAACTAAGACTAACCTCCGGAGATCTATTAAGGTTAAAAGTGATAGATAGAATTATCCCCGAACCAATGGGCGGTGCACAGAATGCGCCGGGGAGAATGGTAAAAATCGTAAAGAGATATGTCACCGGTGCACTTGAAAGATATGCCCGTATTCCGGGAGATGAGTTAAAATCCGCAAAAGCCAATAAATTCGAATCCATGGGATTTTTTAATAAAGAATGAAAAAATAGTTAATTTCCTATAAATAAAATAACATTGGAAACAGGGGAAATATAACTTCCGGCTTCAGGATTCTGGCCCAGGATCATTCCAATCTGTGTCGAATAATCTGTCTTTACATAACTTTTTTCATAATTGATACCAGCGGAATCGAGCGTACCGGCCGCCTGTTCCAGACTAAGACGCATTAGATCGGGGACCTGTATAAGCGGTTCATTCGTAGAAATTATCAGTTCCACCATACTATTTGCTTGCACCTCGGATCCGGGGGATGGGATTGTATCCATGATTATTCCGGGTTCTCTTATAGAACTCGTTTCTGTTATAGGAGCTTTACTGCTTTTTACTACGAATCCGAAAGACATAAGATAATTTGATGCGTATATATAGTCTTGACCAATGATATTGGGGATAAGAATAATCTCTTCACCCCTGCTTACTGTCAGATTCACAAACTCGCCGGACTTAATTTTTTCGTTGAACTCCGGGTTCTGGCTTATAATGTGATTTTCTTTAAAAGCATTGGAATATTCTCCGGAGATGCTGTCCTGAGCAAGTCCGTAGTCTTCCAGCGCCTGCAGAGCTTCTTCCTGACTCAGACCGATCAGATTTGGAACCAGAACATAAGTGACTTCAGGACCTCTGCTTACAGTCACCTCAATATCACTTCCGACAGGGATATTTTTTCCTGATTCAGGAGTCTGTTCTATAATAAATCCTTCAGGAATTTCGGAATGATATATTTCATCTTTTATAACCATATTCAGGTCAAAAAGTGAAAGTAAGGCTTCCGCATTTTCTGTCGGGATATTCTCGACAGCGGGAACCGGTGCCATAGAGCTGGAAGCAGTTTCCTCGTAGTACTTGGAATTATAGATTATAAAAAGAGTCAGGAACGTTAAAATGAAAATCGACATTACGATAGGGATAATAATATTTACTTTATTAAGCCGTATCTTTTCCGCAAATACACCGGCCTTGTTTTGCCTTCGTCTCTTGATGGCGAAGCTCAGGGGCCTATCGGTTCCGTATTTTTGCAGATCTCCTATAAGTTCTCTAATGTTCGGATAACGGTCCGCAGGATTTTTTTCCAGACAATGCATTATGATTTTTTCCAGTTTTTCCGGAATATTTTCAATCAACTCCGATGGCTTTAAAGGTTTTTCATATATGTGTTTGAGACTGATGTCAATGGAACTGCCGCCTCTGAAAGGAACATCCGCGGTCAGCATTTCATAAAGCACTATTCCCATTGAATAAATGTCTGTGCGGTGATCCAGAATTTCTCCTCTGGCCTGTTCGGGTGAAATATAGTGCGCCGTTCCCATTATATTCAATGTCTTGGTGATATCGGTAGAGAGAGATTTCGCAATACCGAAATCTGTGACTTTAACCTCGCCTTCTGTGGTCACCAGTATATTCTGGGGTTTTATATCCCTGTGTATAAGATTGCTTTTATGAGCCATCAGTAGTGCACCGGCAATTTGTATGGCGTAATCGATTACGGTTTCGGGAGGAAGCGGCCCTTTTTTCTCTATGGTTTCTTTTAAACTATCTCCTTCAACATATTCCATACAGATAAAATAGGAACTATCGAATTCTCCCCAGTCATAGACTTGGACAATATTCGGGTGGTTGAGCCTTGCAAGGATTTGTGCCTCACTTTTGAATCTAGCTACGAAGTTTTTGTCCGCAGCATAGTTTGCGGCCAGTATTTTTATGGCAACTTTCCTGTTCAGCTTCGAATCATCTCCCAGGAAAACATCAGCCATTCCGCCTGAGGCTATCTTTTTTATTATCCGGTATCTTCCTGAGATCAGTTTATTTTTTTTAAAATCATTTTCAGGCATAATTATTTTTTAATGACTATTACTGTTACATTATCAAGGCCGCCCTTTTTAATGGCGCCTTTTATGAGATTTTTTGTAATGTCCCTGGCATTTTTATATTTATCAATGATGTTTGAGATCTCTATATCTTTCAACATAGAATTAAGGCCATCGGAGCATATTAGCATAATGTCCTCTTTAAGAATTTTATGCGAAACGAAATCCGGATCCATATCTTCTGCAACGCCAAGAACCCTGGTGAGATAATTTCTCTGAGGATGGTCGAAAGTGTCGTCATAACTCATCTCACCCCTTCTATACAGTTCACCCACTATGGTGTGATCGGAAGTCAGGAGGTTGATTCCACTATCTCTTTTTATATACAATCTGCTGTCACCAACATGGATAATATATGCTTTTTGCCCATGGATAAAACATCCTGTAAAGGTGGTTCCCATTCCGCAATATTCGGATTTCGAGACAGCCGTATCAAAAACTTCTTTATTTGCGATTCTGATACTTTCCAGAAGCAGTTCTTCTATCTTAAGAGGAGTTAACTCATCTTTTTTGATAGAAGAGGCTTTTTTTATTTTATCTTTCAGGCTTTTATCGAAATTTTTTGTAAAAACTTCAACGGCAATCCTGCTTGCAACTTCTCCGGCGTTATGCCCTCCCATTCCGTCAGCCACAATAAATAGATTATCTCCGGCGTAAAAAAAGTCCTCATTTTGTTTTCTGATTTTTCCGATATCCGTATCTGAAAAATATTCCATGC
>CAZODG010000064.1:3409-6975 GCA_964578525.1 uncultured Actinomycetota bacterium | reverse complement strand
ATATCCAAAGATAAGGCACTTAAAGAACTGGAAAGATGTGCGGGTACTCAATTTGACCCATATCTTGTGGAAAAATTTTTGGAGATTATCAAAGGAAAAACTCTGCTAAATAATCTATAAATGATCTATATGAATAATATCATCCAATTTCTTTTTTGGTACATGCAGTCTGCCTGAATTATCTTTGTTATATTTAATGGATTTATCTTTCTCGATATCGTAATACTCCGGATTCTCCAGTGGGTACCCGAGAGCCAGAATGAGATCGAGGCCGTATTGATCAGTTATTTTTAAAATATTTTTAATTTTTTTTCTATTGAAAGATCCTATCCAGCAGCAGCCTATTCCCTCTGCCAGAGCCGCAAGGGTAATATTTTCGGCACTTGCGCCTATATCATATTTATAAAATGGAACCAGCAGATTTTCTTTATTTATCAGGATTATTATATATGCCGTCGGTCTCTCGTCTTCTTTAGGATTTCCTTCTGGTGCAATATATCTTGCCCACATTACATGAGGGAAGATCTTATCATTAACAGTTTCATCTGCAGTAATGATATATTCCAGCGGCTGCAGGTTCCCCGCAGACGGCGCGAGTCTTCCCGCATTTACCAATCTTTTTAACACTGAAAGTTTTACAGGTTTTTGTTTGAATTTTCTTATGGTCCTTCTTGATTTTATAGTATTATAAATTTCCATATCATATATTATAACATGAATAGAATCCTCAAAATATTTTTCTTTATTGTAATAGAGCAAATATATTGTATAATTTCCTCAAAATAATAAGGAGCATATTATAAAATATGGTACAACATTTTAAAGTCCTATACACTACAGTTAAAATGCTCCTTATAATCTTATATATCAAGAATTTTTAAATATTTATATGTCTATGTCACAAATAATAAAAGTCAGCAACCTGACAAAAGATTATGGAAAAGTCAAAGCGGTAAGAGGTATAGACTTTCACGTAAACGAAGGTGAGTTGTTTGCATTTCTGGGACCCAACGGCGCAGGGAAAACCACCACAATCGATATCATCTGTACCCTTCTCAAACCTGACAGCGGCACGGTGACAGTTAGCGGTTATACGCTTGGCAAAGAAGATGATAAGATCCGGAAGAATATCGGGATCGTCTTTCAGGATAATATTCTGGATAACCTTCTGACAGTCAGGGAAAATCTTTATACCCGGGGCAGTTTTTATGGATTATCTCATAAAGAGTTAAAAGCTGCTGTGCAGAGCGCAATGAAATCCGCAGACGTTGAAAGCTTCTGCAAGCGTCCCTACGGTAAGCTATCCGGTGGGCAGCGCCGCAGGGCCGACATAGCAAGGTCACTGGTAAACAAACCAAAAATCCTATTTCTGGATGAACCTACTACGGGCCTTGACCCCCAGACCAGAAAAAGTGTTTGGGACACGATCCGCAACATACAAAAAAGGACCGGGATGACGGTATTTCTTACCACCCATTATATGGAAGAAGCTGCAAAAGCTGATTATGTTGCCATAATCGACAATGGTCTTATTTCTGCAAAAGGCACTCCTTCCGATCTCAGAGCCAGGTACAGTACAGACACTTTGCGGCTCATTCCTAAAGATAGCGATCGGTTAAGCCTATTTTTAAATAATCAAAAAATCGAATTCGTTATATCCGGAGGAGCTTTTGTGGTTTTTATTTCAAATACACTTGATGCCTTACCGCTTGTAAATAAAGTGGAAAATTTGATATCCGGTTTTGAGGTAATAAGCGGCAGCATGGATGATGCTTTTGTAAAAATAACCGGATTTACTATAAGAGAGGATGCTGATTAAATGACTGTCGTTATTAGCCTAATCAAAAGAAACCTGAAACTTTTCTTTCGTGACAAGGCTTCGGTATTCTTCTCGTTCCTCGCTGTATTTATAATTATCGGGCTATATGTGCTGTTTCTGGGAAATATGATGGTCGGTAATTTTAAGGACCTTCTGGGAGATAATGCGCGTTTCATGGTCGATAGCTGGATCATGGCGGGAATCCTATCCGTTACGTCAATAACCACGACACTGGGTGCATTTGGTGTTATGGTTGAAGATAAGGCAAAGAATATTTCAAAGGATTTTTTATCGGCTCCGTTCAAACGTTCTCAGCTTGCAGCTGGATATGTGATAAGTTCTTTTGTAATCGGGATCATCATGAGCGTTGCAGCATTAATCATTGCCGAAATTTATATCGTTGCAAACGGCGGAAGTTTGCTCGGGCTTATGCCACTATTAAAATTATTAGGAGCAATGCTGCTGTCAGTTTTTGCCGGTACATCTTTAGTTTTCTTTATCGTTACCTTTTTTAGAAGCAGCAATGCTTTTGCTACCGTAAGTACAATAATCGGGACCCTTATTGGTTTTTTAACCGGAATATACATCCCGGTCGGATCATTTCCATCTGCCGTACAAACCGTAATAAAAATATTTCCCATAAGCCATGCATCAGCTTTGTTCCGGCAAATCATGATGGAGGCTCCGATGTCCAAAGCCTTTGCCAATGCGCCGGCAGAGGTAGTAACAGGCTTCGAAAAAATGATGGGCGTTACTTTTTTCTTTGGCGATAAAGAGGTGCCTACGTTTATAAACATCCTTGTCTTGATTGTTACCGGGGTAGTATTTCTTTTACTAGCAATTTTAAGTATGTCCGTTAAGAAAAAGCAGTAAGCTAATTTTTAATCTACTTCTCGGTCTCTTTTATAAGTCCTCTTAATATATGAATCATGCCCCCGGTATCCAGCCTGCAATATTTTATAAGTAATTTCCGGATCCTTTCTATCTCAGCCTCTGCGGGACAGCCCTCGCGCGCATCATACCTTCCACAAATATAAAGGAAGTATGTGCTTGCAGCCAGGCCATTTCCTATTTCCATTCCCTCGTAGCTTAAATCGGTTATTGCCGGAAGGACATTTTTTACCGAAGCACTTCCTTTCTGGGAAGAATTATAATAATGAAAATTTCCAAATGGCTTATAGAGATCTATTATCCTTCGTATTATAGAATCGACCCACTCCCGGTATCCGGGGAAAGCTTCGGCCAGCTCCCTCAAGACACTTTTTTCAAATAATTCATAATAGACAACCACACTGCCCTTATCGCCCAGATGCTGCTTTAAGTTTGACAGCAATCTTTCTCTTGGATCTTCCAGGCCTTCGGCAAGAAAATCACGGTGTTCGGCTTTGCCGTCAATAGACTCAAGGACATGTATGGAATACTGAAAAGGGATTCTCTGATAGGGCTTGAGGCCATCATACAGGGGAATAGCTGTAGAGAATGTCTCAAAATCAAAAAAATACAGTGGGTATTCAAGCTTTTTTATGAATTTCGATATTTCATCTTTGTCTATTTTCGTTTTTTCCGTTCTTGCGCACTCGAGTTGTATTTGTTGTTTTAAATTTAAATCATACCGGTCGGGTATGTCTTTTATTGAAAGGATCCCTTCGCTGTACAATTCAATTGCTTTATCCTTATTTCCATATAAATTAAAAATATTGTTGTCCGGCAAGAATTCCCAGCATTTATCCTTAAGCGGACATATGTA
>CAZODG010000064.1:0-3309 GCA_964578525.1 uncultured Actinomycetota bacterium | reverse complement strand
TTTTTTGCATATTCCCCCACCAGCGTTCCCTGATTAAAAATAAACCTGTTCACGAAATCCGGCTGCGGGACTTCTTCTTTGGCATTGATGAGGAACCAAAAATACTTTAAGCACTGAAGTCCTGCCATATATTTTGATTTTGATATTATTATTTTCCCCATAGAATTAACCGGCTATTCGAAACCGGCATAAATCTTTCCAAAATCTATTCCCTCTATTTTCATGGATCCATACTTGCCGGCTAACTTTTTCCTTGCATAGATCATGCTTTCATTTCTTATTCCGTTTTTCAGTGCAAGATAGACTTCAATAAACGCAGCCAGATCATCCGCTCCTTTAACCAGCTTACCGTTTCTGTTACTTTTATCGGAAAATTCGTCTTCCGTAAACATCCTTATATCTTTTTGCCACTTTCCGGGAATCAGTTTATATATTTTTTTCTCCATTTCTTCAACTTCGTAGTCCTTTATAAGCTCATCAAGTCCTTCAACGGATTTTTTTACCGGATTGATCACATCTCTGGTCAAAACCTCGGGCAGGTCATGGAAAAGTCCGGTGAAGTAATTATTTATACAGTTTGTTTTTCTTAGATTTGCTTCGCATGAAAATAAAAATGAGAATATTGCCACTATCAGCATATGGCCCATTACGGAGGTTTTGGGAATGCGGTAAAGATGGCTCCATCTCTGCTGGAAACGGAGCTGACCGCATATATCCGCAAAATTCATTAAATTTCTTTTTTTAGAAAAAAACTGCATACACGCAAGATCATTGTACTTTTTCTGCTCCCTGGAAATACTTTCGACAATCTCTTCGGTTAAATAAACCCTCGGGTTTGCCCGCTTGATAATGTCGAATTCCCACTTTGTCACATAGAAATGGGCCGCATTTACAATCTTTCTTTCAACAGTCTCTTCCTCTTCAAGAAGATATTCTTTAAAACGCAAATTAAAGTCTTCACTTACCTCTTCGGTAAATGGTCTTATCCTCTCAAAAACCCAGTAATTCAACTTTTCGTATTGTTTCTTATCTTCCTTTATCCTGTAGATCAGAGGAGGCTTTAGATCGGTCAGGATTATCCTTTTCAAAAATTCAAAAAGGCCATCCTCTATTATTTCGATCCAATCGATTTCCCTGCGGGTTATATCTTCTTCACATCTGCCGAGAATATAAGCAACGACCATCTTGTGGGATTGCTTATCCAGTTCCGTAAGTTCTATGGTGCGGATCTGATCGTTCCACCTCTGCATGCTGGCAGCTTCATAAATTTTTAAAAGAAGTGATTTTTGAATCATAAAGCTTTCCTAAATTTTATATTTGCCTGTTTAAATATATCCACAGTGATAGTTGGATTTTTTTAACAGAATCTTAAAATAGTGTATATCATAGACATTAATTCTTCAAATAAAAGTTACTTTCAATATGATAAAATACAGTGAAAGTGTTATAATCCTTGCTATCCCAGAAATGATCCAAGCATGTAAAGTAATATTAAGAATATAATTATATAATTAATGTAAATCAAAGGGATAAAAATGGATAAATTACCGGTAGTGAAAGTTTTTAACTCCAGGATAAAAGCAGAAATAGCCAGAGGTTATCTGGAAAGTTTTGGCATTAAAACCGAGATAATCTCCGATGATGCCGGCCAGAATTATCCTTCTTTGCAAAGCATAAGAGGGGTTAAGCTTATCACCAATAAAAAAAATTTAAAAAAAGCTCAAGAGCTGCTTGATAAGAAAGACATACCGGATGAATAGCGGCAAGAATCCGGAAAACAATTTTCCCGGTATCAAATTGGGCAATTTAAAACCCGGGGACCTTGATGATTACCTCAGAATAGAATTCGATGCATTCTATGATAAATTAAAATACATATACAGCAACAGAAAGAAAGCCGCTATGGATATTGTCAGGTCCGAAATTTCAAAAAATATCGATACGGGTAGATATTTTAATGCAGTAATAGATGGCAAAATAGCAGGAATCATCGAGATTGTAACAATCGAAAATATTCAAAGTCACACCAAAAATTTCCGGGACTACCTTGAAAATCTGGGTTTGCAAAGAGCTATTAGAGCATTCGTTTTAACATCAACAGAAATCCCCCGATTGGATAATAAGACCATATATATAGATAATGTCGCCGTTGATGCCCGAAGCAGGAGACAGGGCGTCGCTAAAAAAATGCTGTCTTTTGTGGAAGACTATGCCAGAGAAAACAGGAAAAGCGTCTTAAAGCTCTGGGTAGCTCATCTTAATAAGAATGCTTATGACCTGTATAGAAAATTTGGCTTTGTCGAGGAAGTAAAAAGATCCTCATGGATTGCCGGAAAGTATACCGGATACCGGGACTGGATATTTATGAAAAAAGAGATCTCTTAATATCTTTAGTATCCCGAAATAAAATACTTTATACCTTCTATATAAATTTTTTCAGACTTTATATAGTTATTACTATGTTTACCCTCTATTTTCAAAAACTGTTTGGGCTCTTTTGTGGCATTATATAACCTTATTGCATGAGAATACGGGATGTAGTCATCTTCGCTGCTATGAATTATAAGAACCGGACTTGTTATTTCTTTTAAATATTCAATAGTAGGATAATTAAACCTGAAGAATTTTCTTACAGGCAAATAAGGATACATCTGGACCGCCAGATCCTTGACTGAAGTAAAAGTGGAGTCAAGAATCAATGCTCTGGGCTTCACTTCTTTTGCCAGCCAGGCTGCGATTGGACCGCCCAGTGACCGGCCAAAGATTATAATGTTCTGGGGTTTTATTTTTCTGGGACCAGTCAAATACTCCCAGGCTGCCCTGGCATCAAGATAAGTCCCATTCTCGGTAGGCCTGCCTTCGCTTTTACCATATCCGCGATAATCGATTATAAAAACAGTCAGCCCCATTCTTCTTCTGATATAATCTATCAATCTCAATCCATCAGAGATATTCTCCCCGTTGCCATGAAAAACCAGCATTACTCCCCTGCTGTTTCTTAAAGGTACAAACCAGCCTGAAAGATTGATACCATCGGAAGATTTAAAAGAGACTTCTTCGAAATACAATCTTATGTCGAATGGAGTCAGCGTGATTCTCTTTTTGGGACGAAACACTTCATTTGACTGGGTCAGGAATTTATATAGTAACAAGAACAAATAAATAATTGCGGCTACTGCTATAACCGAAGCAACTCCGATAAGTATTTTCTGATATAACATTTTTATCTAAATACCTTTTAATATTTCCGATTAAAATTTTCTACCATATTATTATAATAATCAAACAATCTTTTCAGAGAATCGATGA
>CAZODG010000063.1:0-7025 GCA_964578525.1 uncultured Actinomycetota bacterium | reverse complement strand
GAGTTAGGAAGAGGAGAAGAAAAAGAGATAACTTTCAGGATAAAAGTAAATGAAAATCTGGTTAATTCTGGCGGAGTAATTACCACTGCTTTTAAAATAGAAAGCAGCAATGGAGAAGTCACTCTTCCTTCAAAAAGTATGACCGTCAGGGGTCATGTAAATATGAATATTGTGGCGATGGGAGATTCTCTGATAGAAATGTCCAACTGGGTACAGATGTTCGATGATCTTCTGGAAGCTAATTACCCATATGCTGATTATAATACCATTGCAAGCGGAAAGGGAGGCGAGATGGCAAGCGGCGGAAATGCAAGATTTGACAGCACCGTTGCCATATATAATCCTCAGATTGTAATAATAGCTTACGGAACCAACGATGTAGGGCCGCGTTATTCTGGTTTTTCATTTAATCTAGAAAGCATCGTAGCCAAGGCAAAAAACTTGGGTGCAAGAGTATTTATAAATCTTATCGGTCCTATTAACTGGCCCGGTAAAGAAAATTATTCCAGTTATAATAATGCAATAATGCAAATTGCAGCTAAATATGGTGCTGTGGTTATAGATGTGTTGACTCCACTTTCGCAAAATCCCGGAGGATATCTTACCGATGGGATGCATTACAGTCAGGCGGGAGCTATAGTCGTAGCGCATACCGTTTTCAGTTATGTTTCTCAATATCTTGGTGATATTGGTCAGAGATTGTAAAGAATATAATTTTATTAAAATATAAAAAAGCGAGGTTGGGTTTTGAGACTCTTTTTAATTATTTTTTCATTTATTAATACTGTTTTTTATGTTTTAGTTTACTCTTATTTCGACAATATTCTGGATGTTTTTGGAGTGACCGGTCTATCCTCGATTGCAACGAATTATATTAAATTGGCCGTACTGCTGATTGTAGGTTTTTGTATAGGAATGATGGTAATGCTCATATTACGCTTGAAGATAAAGAAAAATCTTTTTAGTTTTAAAAATTTACTCATTGTCGGGATTTTTCCGTTCATATGTCTGATACTTTCGGAGGGCTCCATAACCAGTTTTTTCATAAATAAATTTTTCAATTCCAGTGAGAAAATGAGTGAACTGGCATTTTATCTTTTTTCGAGACAGACGATCTGGTCTCTGTGGCTTGGATTTGCCATAGGCACATCTATGCGTTTTAGTTTCATAAAAAAGGAATATAAGCATTTATCAATCGAAAAGCCGGAGCAGAAACATCCGGAATCCAAATCGATTACTGTGCCTGATATAGAAAGTAAGGATCAGAATCATCCCCTGCAGCATTAGTCAGTCTTGTAGAGTTTGAACCACCGGGACTCATAATAAATAGTTCCAATTGGCCGTCAATGCTGCATTCGAAAGCTATGAAGGTGTTATCGGGAGAAAAGGCAGGATGTCCGCATTCTACCAGAGAACCTGAAACCATCTTTATATTTCCTCTGTTTCCGTCCATTGTGTATATTAGAGTATTATTGCCTTCGTAACCCATAAAAGCAATCAGCTGACCATCTATGGAAATAGCAGGAACTCTTTTCCTCATACTGATATCGGAAATACGTTTCAAATTTTCTCCATTATAATCCATGACATATAAATCTTCGTTTCCACTGTTTCCGGATTCGAAAATGATTTTATCCTGGAAAGAATGACCAGCTGGGTGCCAGTCATAGATATCGGGGTTGAATGTCAGGCGTTTAAGGTTGCCTCCGTTACTGTTTATTCTGTATATTTCCCAGTCACCATCCTGGTACACTTCAAAAAATATAAACCTTCCATCAAAGGACCAGGTCGGATATCCGCTGCGCCATGGATTATTGGTAAGCTGTGTCTTATCGGTTCCGTCCCAGTTCATGACCATGATCTGCCAATTGCCATTGCCATTGATATCGGAAGTATAAGCAATCTTTTTCCCGTCAGGCGAAACGGTGGGATAGTTATCTTTTCCGGGATGGTCCGTAAGTTGAACGAGTCCGGAACCATCCAGGTTCATACTGTATACATCCTCGCTGCCGTTTCTATCGGAAGTAAAAATTATTTTTTTAACGTTATATTCTATATCCAGACTTCTTGATTCACTTTGTGAAAGGTCATCTCTACTTATGGCCCAGCCGCTTATATCAATAGAGCTGTCGTTTAGATTAACCTCTTCTACCGAAAATATGACTTCCGGTTCTTTCTCTTCGCCTTCCATCTTGATATTTCTTAAACCCAGATAATAAGCTCCGGAATTGGAGAAAGAATAAATATATAGTGTATTTTCGCTGCCTGCTTCCAGTTCGCTTGCGTTAAAGTCAAAAGAATAGCCTGAGTTTATATAATTTGCGTTTCCAAGTGCGTTGGCCACGTCCTGTCTCTTTATTCCGTAATCTGCCTCTCCCAGAAATTGACCGAAATCCTTCGGACCATTCAAATAAATGGCCACTCTATCGATCCCGGTATTTTCGCTGTAACTGGTGTCAACAGACCAGCCTGAAATTCTTACACTTGATTTATTGGCTTCGGTTATTACTTCATTTTCCTTGGGATTATCCAGAGATAATCTGATATTTTCATCAAAGTCTGTTTCCCCGGAGATCACGATTTTTTCTCTGGTGTAGTTCCATCCATATTTCGGTATCAGTGCATATATATAAAGGTAATGAGTAGAACCCGGAGCAAATGTATGGTTTTCATTATCAATGACAAGGTTATAGCCGGTTTCCGAAAGATTTTCTCCGTAAACCATACGAACCTGCTCGGAAGTCAAACCGTATTCCGCTTCCCCCAGGAGAATGCCGCTGTCTCTGTCGCCATCCAGATAAACTTCTATAATGGCAATTTTATCCGGATCGATCTCCTCTTCCGGTTCTTCTTCAGTTGTCGTTTCAGGTTCCGATTCTTCCTCAATAGCTGTATCAGGTGGTTCCTGTTCAGTTGTCTCCTCCGCTGGAGATGCTTTATCCTGCATATATCTGATTATCACAAATCCCAAAATGCTTGCAGCTATTACGGATAAGATTATGATGATTATGATTACTGTTCTCATACTATTTGATTTTAATTATTCTGATATTTTTTTAAAAAATATCCTTTTTATATGCTGTTTTTAATTTTATGATTTATTTGATTCTCTATATATTTTGAGTTTTATAGTATAACAGAATGCAGGATTAATTGAAATTAATATCCTTTTAAGTTAACATCTGGTTATTGCGATAACTGCATCAGTATCAAGACATGATGATAAATAAAAAAAAGAAATTTTTTCTTATAGCTTTTAGCTTTGTGAACATAATTTTATATTATACCGCCTTTGCTTATTTTGATAATATTATGGACGCTCTTGCCATTTATAATCTGTCCGCCGGTTTTTTAAGTTTCCTGAGGCTTTCTATTGTTTTTATTCTGGGGTTTGTGATCGGTTTTTTAATTGCCATAAGCACGAAAGTTATGGTGAGTACAAATTATTTTGATATCAAAGTATTCTTGATTGCAGGATGTATACCTGCTCTTGCACTGATACTTTACAACACCGGGGCCGTCAATCTGTTGGTAACCAGATTATTTAATTCGGACCTTACGATTTCGGAACTTGTTTTCTATTTTTTTTCCAGGGATACTATATGGGCCATCTGGTTGGGAATTTCGGCAGGAGCATCTGTAAGGTTAACGTTCATATATCAGCCTAAAAAGAGGTTCAAGCATCAATTCATTGATTAAAAAGAGGCATTCTTTACTATCTGTAAAGAAAACTGCCATCTTTATTGATATTGGATGAACTCGTCAGATTGAACTTTACGCCGCTTTTAAGATCTATCAAAACCAGGTTTTCATTGGATCCTTTTCTTTCCTCATAAACAATATATTTTCCATCTGGTGAAAATGAGGGATGGCCATCCCAATCAGGATTATCCGTGAGCCTGGTTTCGTTTTGTCCATTATAGTCCATGATCCATATATCGCTGTTATCACCGGAATATCTCATATATGTTATTTTATTTCCGTCAGTTGATACATCCGGAACTCTTCTTCTTGAACCGTCTCCGGTTATATTATAGACTCCCGAACCATTACTGTTCATCACATAAATGTTTTCGTGTCCCGTTGCTCCGGATTCGAAAATAATCTTATATTCATATGGATGCCCATTGGGATGCCAATCATGTGAACTTGAATTAAATGTGAGCCTTTTCTGTTCGGATCCATTGCTCTTGATTCTAAATAATTCCCAGTCTCCATCTATATAACCTTCGAAATATATATACTCGAGGTCATGGGACCAGCTGGGGTATGCGCTTCGGAAATTATTAAATGTGATTTGTTTTTTATTGCTGCCGTCCCAATCCATTATCATTATCTGCCATATACCTCCTATATCCGAAGTATATGCAATTTTTTCTCCGTCAGGCGACACTTCCGGATAAAGATCATTTCCGGAATAATCTGTTAACCTGGTTAACTCTGTTCCATCGATATTTATACTGTATATATTATCATTGCCATCCCTGTTAGTGTTATATACGACTTTTTTGACCGGGTACTGATCAATGCCTTCCCCGGCCTCCATCTCGCTTTTTTGCTTTTCTTCCAGATACTCATTCAAAATATTTTTATCGATGGCCCAGCCTGTTACTTTCATAATACCGCTCTGAGCGAGTTTATTTATATCGATTTGAGTATTGATAATAGCTTTTTCTTCTTTTACTCCCGACAAATATACTTCTCTTTTTTCATAATTCAAGTATTCATCCTCGGCACTTATAGCATAGACGAAAATGGTGTGGGTGGAACCTGGTTCGAGAGAGATAAGTTCCTCAAATTGATAACCGCTGAGGATGTAATTCTGATTCTTTAAGAAATTTACTACATCGGATCTCGCTGTTCCATATTGTGCATTTCCCAAAAATTTCCCATACCCTCTGGGTCCGTTGAGATAAATTTCTATTGTTTTTATACCGGGGTTGCTGTTGTTTCTCAGATCCACTGCCCATCCCCTGATAGATTGAAGTGTGCTTGTAATGGTTTTTTCTTCCGGTTCGTCTATAAAAATATTTATTTCTTTTTCATTGGTTTCTTCTCCCGGCAGATTTATTTCCCTGCGTGTATAATCCCATCCTGACTGGCTTCCGTAAAAATAAATATAAATATAATGAGTGGAGCCGGGCAGGAGATCTATGTCTTCGTTGTTTTCCCGGATGAATTCAAAACCGGTATTTTTAAAGTCTTCTCCATAAAGCTGGGAAGTTTCGGGACATTCGATATTACATATTGTTTTGCCAAGATATGTCCCATTTTCTCTGTCTCCATCCAGGTAGAATTCAATGGTTCCATTTTCTAATGTTCCCTCTTCAGGCTTATCACTTTCAACACTCAGTGTATCAACTTCGTCAGATTCTTCTTCATCTTGCTGGATATCGGATGAATCACTGCTATCGGGGGTTTCGATTGTTTGGCTATTATCTTCGGTCTTGTTTTTGCTGCCGGTTGTATCGGTACTGCTTGAGAGATCATCAATATTAAATTTTTGTAAATCACCTATTTTTTCAATTCTGAAATCAGGAATGGTCGTTTCATCATCTTTGCTGATTCCCGGGGTTTCGGAATCTCCTTCTTCTATATCGGAAGAGCTTTTATTTCTGCTGATAATGGCGATGCTAAAGAGGGTTGTGGCGAGTAAAAAAATAATCAGTAGCATTATTAGTATGGTTTTCATAAAAAATTAAATCTGCCTTTTAATTCTTTATCATTTTTTATGGTAGTATAAATTTTTTATTAGTACAATTATAATTAAAGAAATATTTTAAATAGCATAAAGCCGGTCGGGAATGATAATAATAACTTACGATTTTTATTATATAGGTAAAACCGTTAAAATAAAGAGGATATGAGTAAAATATTTATACTTGGTATGAGCCCGCTTCCCTTCGAAAATGACAGGAAAGTATACGGGACCGGCATCAGGACCTGGCAGTTTATTTTACCGCTTCTTGAGAAGGGCCATGAAGTATGTGTCTGTAATTATGCAATCCCATCGGCATATCCGGATGATTTCAAGTCCATATTTCAAAAAGACTTTACTTGCAGCGCGAATCAAAAAGACGGGCAGAGCTTCGAATATAATATACTTAAAAAAGATGATTTTGAAGACATTGGGTTAATATCCGAAATTCTTAAACGATTCAAGCCCGACTGTATAATCGGCTGCACTTTCTATCCTTCCTATATAGCATCAAAACTGCTTGATCCTTTGGAAACTAAAAATATTCCATTCTGGGCAGATTTATTCGGCCATGTAATGGCCGAGGCTCAGGCCCGTGCTTATATCGATGAGGATGACAGCTGTTTGTTTCATTACTGGAACAGTGAATATAGCATTATTTCCGGTGCGGATATTTTCTCGTGCGTGTCTTCAAGACAGCAGTATGCTCTGATAGGGGAACTGGGAGCAATAGGAAGGCTCAATAAATATACGTCCGGTTATAATTTTACCGGTGTGATCCCCTGCGGCCTTCCTGCGGTTGAATACAAATATAGAAAAAATGTTTTTAGAGGGAAAGATAATATAGGGAAAGATGATTTTGTGGTGCTGTGGACGGGGGGATATAACACATGGACAGATGTCGATACTTTATTTAAAGGTGTGACGGAGGCAATGAAAAATAATCCCAAAATCAAATTTGTATCCACGGGGGGAGAGATACCCGAACAGGATTTAAAAACATATCCTCATTTTCTGTCGATGATAGACAGCAGTCCCTATAAGGACAGGTTTTTGATGAAAGGCTGGGTACCAGGGGAAGACGTACCGGATTACTATCTCGAAGCTAATGTGGGGATAAATATCGATAAAGATATTTATGAGGTCAGATTGGGCAGTAAAAATCGTATTCTCGACTGGTTCAGAGCAGGTCTCTGTGTGTTATCCTCAAATGTCTGTGAATTGACGGATATAATTGAAAAGGAAAAGTTCGGTTATACTTTCAAACCTTACGATCACGAGGATCTAAGCAGGAAGCTTATTTATATTGCTGATAATATCGATGAAG
>CAZODG010000062.1:0-7392 GCA_964578525.1 uncultured Actinomycetota bacterium | reverse complement strand
CATATCCGTTACCTATTTGTAAGTTGCGATTCCAATGCAATCTTCAGCAGCTTCCATGACCGCTTCCGAAAATGTAGGGTGAGAATGAACGGTCGAAGCAAGATCGTCTATAAACAGTTCCCCTTTCATTGCAACGGCTACTTCATGTATCAGATCCGAAGCCCGGGGTCCTATCATCTGGGCACCTACTATCTCTCCGGTCTCACTATTAGAAATGATCTTTATAAAACCCCCCGTTTCTCCAGTGATATAAGCCTTGCCACTTGAGCTGAATGGAAACACGCCAGTACATATTTTTATATTTTTCTTCCTTGCCTGCTTTTCATTTAATCCAACAGCACCTATTTCAAGAGCTGTAAACACCGTCCATGGAATAACATCATAGCTTATTTCTTTTAATTTTCCTGCAATATTTTCCGCAGCGATTTTCCCTTCCTCGGATGCTACATGCGCCAATTGGAATCCGCCTATAACATCTCCTACTGCATATATTCCTTCTACATTTGTTTCAAGATGTGAATTCACTTTTATATAACCATCCTTATCTAAATTTATTCCGGCATTTTCAATACCGATACCGGTAGAATTAGGCTTTCTGCCAACAGCCACCAGAATTTTATCCGCAGTGAGTTCGTCTCCTCTATTTGTGTTACAAAGGAATCTTTTTCCGCTTTTTCTAAAATTTTCTACTTTTGAACCAACAAAAATATCAATTCCTTTCTGCTTTAATATACCGAATATTATTTTTGAAATTTCTTCATCCTCCGTTGATAGTATCCTCGGAAGTATTTCGATTACTGTCACATTGGATCCAAAGGTGGAAAAAATATTTGCAGCTTCAATACCTATGACACCTCCTCCTATGATCAATAAGGATTCCGGTACTTCTTCAAGAGATAGTAATCTGGAATTCTCCATTATTCCATCTTCGGATAGATCGAATGGTTCCACAACTGAAGCAGAAGATCCTGTAGCAATGATTATATTTTTTGTTTCGATTTCGATATCCTGCCCGCCGGAAGTCTTTACCAATACTTTTCCTCTTGCAGCTATTTCCCCAAAACCTTTTATAAGTTCTATATTATTTTTTTTATAATTAGACTCCAGGGCTCTTCTCTGTATTTCGATTATCCGGTCTTTTCTTGACATCGCTTTTTTAAAATCAAGTTTTGGTAATGAAACATCTATTCCAAGAGTTGCCGCTTTCTTTATATCGTCAATGGTTCGTGCTATATGATAGAGAGTTTTTGTCGGTATGCAGCCGCAGTTTAAGCAAACTCCTCCCGGATTATCCTTTTCAATCACTATGGTCGTAAGTCCTGATTTTGATGCTCTCATGGATGCCCCATAACCTCCCGGTCCTCCTCCAAGCACGACAAGATCAGCTTTTTTTATACTCATATTGCTAAAAGCTCCTTCCCCGATCATCCAAAAACAAGAAATAATTATATGTATTAATATGATAAAATAAATCAATCATAATCAATAATTAAAATCATGGAAATCTTAAGACAAATATCCATAAATAAAAACTATGGAATAATAAATTATTTAAAGAACAACGATACTCAAAAAAATATCCCGGGTTTCGACCTGGGTCTCATATCCTATGACTCCGGTTATAATCTCCAGGAAGAAATTTCTGAATTGATAAGATCAAATGGTTGTCCCGGTGCTCTATTACTTCTTGAACATTATCCGGTCATAACCATAGGAAACAATAAAAATACAGATAGCCTTCTGGTAAGCAGGGAAGAGCTCCGCAGACAAAACATAGAGCTCGTACAATCCAATCGCGGTGGAGACATGACCCTTCATTCTCCCGGTCAAATCGTCTGTTATGCGATCTTAAATCTTACCCGGTTTAAAAAAGATTTGCCATTTTTTATTCATAATCTCGAAGAAGTCATAATAGATGTGCTGGCCAGTTATGATATACATGGAATGAGACTAAATAAATATCGGGGAGTATTTACCGGCGGCTTTAAAATAGCATCCATCGGGCTAAGAGTCAGAAAGTGGATAACACTTCACGGATTCTCATTAAATGTAAACAATAATTTGAAATATTTCGATAATATAATAGCATGCGGCTTGAAAGATCATCCCCAGACTTCAATGGAAAAAATCTCTAATAAAAAAATCCCGATCCGTAATGTCAAAGAGCAGATACTTAAGAGTTTCAGCAGTGTTTTCGCAATACCGGTGACTGGAATTATAAAGTTTTAAAAATGATCAGGTCTCTTTCTTTATATTGTTATTACCATTATCTTTTTTTAATACTGCATATATTTCTTTTATTACTTTTAATGGTTCTTTGAATAATCTTTTTGGGAGAAAAGGCATTAGTGTCACAAATGCCTTCCTCATATCCTGGGTCATTCTGTGTGGTTTGGTAAGAATCCTGTTTACGAAATCTTCTGCAAAAACAGTTCTCAGATGGCGCCTGTCTATTTCTATTCTTTTATTGCAGTTATCACAAACAACGCTCCGGAGATAGTTACCAATATAATAAACAGTATGCTGTGACTCCTTGTTACAGTTAATACAGAATAATATTATTTTTTCTTCTCTGTCTTTCATTTTTAAAATACTCAGGAAAGATTTTTAAATTCAACCGATCAGTCCGGCAGGATTCTCTACAGATTCCACTAATTCCCGCAGGAATTTTGCTCCCGTCATTCCATCGATTATTCTATGATCGCATGAAACAGTAAGATCAATAAAAGATTCCGGTCTTATTTTCCCATCTATTACGGCAGGTTCCATATATATCTCACCAACAGCAAGTATAGCTGCCTGGGGAGGATTTATTATAGGAGAAAAAGACCTTATGCCGTGCATGCCCAGATTGGTAACCGTAAAGGTTCCATTTGAGATATCTTCCAGATTAATTTTTCCTTCCTTTACTTTGTTGATAAGTTCGATCCTTTTTTTTGCGACATCTGTAATTTCCAACCTGTCACAGTTGAATATAGTGGGAACAATAAGTCCCCCTTCGGACGAAACTGCAAGACCAATATTTATATCATCGTATATTATATAATTTCCATCAGAAAAAGTTGAATTCAGTTCCAGGTTATTCCGCAGCGCATTTGCAGCCGCTTTCACTAAAAAATCGGTATAGGTGATTCTTACTCCAGATTTTTCATCTATCTTTTCGTTCAATTCTTCTCTTAAACCTTTAAGCAGGGAAGCATTAGCTTTTGAATTCAAGACTATTCCAGGAATATTTAACGCCGAAAAACTCATTCGATCAGCTATCAGTTTTTTTCTTCCGTCAAGCCGGATTGATGATTTTATAGTTATCCCTGCAGATTCAGGTTCCGCTTCTTTCTTTCCCGTTCCCTTTTCTTGACCGGAGTAAGCTATCAAATCTTCTTTCACTATTCTTCCGCCAGGTCCCGAACCTTTGATTTTTCCTGTACTATAATCGATACCCATCTCTTCTGCTATTTTTCTTGCAAGAGGCGATATTTTTACTCTATTTCCGGAGATTCCGGCATCTTCTTTTATGCTGCTTAATTTTCCTGCTGCTTTTTTTGTCTCCATACCGGCTACTCTTTCCGCTGTGGTTTGATCTGGCTTATACGGAGGAAGTTTTTCATCTTCTTCGCCTATGTATGCTATCACCCCGGTTACAGGGATCTCTTCTCCCTCCGCTTTAATTATTTTCTTTAAAATGCCGGATTGATATGACTCGACTTCTATGGTCACCTTATCGGTCATTACTTCAAACAATACCTCGCCTTTTTCTACTCTGTCTCCTTCTTTTTTATGCCATTTTTCAATCCTACCGGATTCCATTGTAATCCCCAGCTTAGGCATTATGACTTCATGCATCTCCAGGACCTCCGCCGAAATAAAAACTATTTTTTTATCAATTAATACTTATGATAACATACCAAAATCCAATTAAACACATGGACTTTTATCCTAATAGATCCAGAATCCCCTCTTCGATCCTCTCTACACCGGGAATCATTTCCTGTTCAAGTACCAGGCTATAAGGAACCGGGCAATTTCTCCCGGCAACCCTTTTTATAGGGGCATCCAGCCAATCAAATCCTTTTTCGGACACCTGGGCCGCAACCTCGCCCATAAATCCGCCAAAAACCGGTGCTTCTTCCACACATAAAAGCTTACCGGTTTTCTTGATCGAATTCAGTATAATGTCGATATCAAGAGGTTTCAGTGTCCGTATATCCACTACTTCGCAATCGATGCCTTTCTCCAAAGAAAGTTTTTCGGCAGCTTCCAGAGATTTTTGGACCATATAGGAAGTTGCAACTATGCTGACATCGCTGCCCTCTTTTTTGATGTCGCCTTTCCCCAGCGGAATTTCATACATTTCTTCCGGAACACCGGCAGTATATTTATTATTTTTATAAAGCAGTTTATGTTCTATAAAAATTACAGGATTATCGTCATTTATTGAAGATATCAGAAGCCCTTTCGCATCATACGGACAGGAAGGCATAACCACTTTAAGCCCAGGAATATGTGCAACTATGGCCTCCAGGCTCTGAGAATGCTGTGCCGCCGCACCGGTTCCGCCGCCACCAGCGGTTCTTATTACCATAGGTACCTTAGCTTTTCCCCCAAACATATAACAAATTTTAGCCGCCTGGTTAACAATCTGATCCATGGCTATTGTTATAAAATCAGAAAACATTATCTCGGCTATGGGCCTCATCCCGGTTATTGCACTTCCGGTCGCAACACCTATTATAGCTTCTTCGGAAATGGGAGTATTTCTAATTCTCTCACTGCCGAATTCCTCCAGCATTCCAACAGTTACGCCAAAGGCACCACCATATTCCGCAATATCCTCTCCAATCAGGTATACATCATTATCTGCTCTCATCTTCTGCTGCATTGCCTCCCTTAGTGCCTCGAGATATGTCAATTGTCTTGCATTTTTTTTAAGCATAAACATCATCCTCAACTTCGGAAGCGTCGGGAAACGGACTTTCTTTTGCAAATTCCGATGCTTTCTGTATTTTACCTATAACTTCTTTTTCAAGTTCCTTATCATCCTTTTCGGTCATTATTTTCCTGCCGATCAAGATCTCTCTGTATCTTTTTATAGGATCTCTTTCTTTCCATTCCTTTATTTCTTCTCTTGTCCTATAAACCTGGGCATCACTTTTAGAATGGCCGCTCCATCTGTAAGTCAGACTTTCAACCAGCACAGGACCTTTTCCTTCCCTGCATCTGCCGGCAAAATATGAGACGGCATTGAATACCTCAATCAAATCATTTCCGTCAATGGTCAATCCTTCTATGCCGTAGGCACACTTTCTATCAGATATTTTTTTTATATTGAATGCTTCTTTAACCGATGTCGACATCCCGTAGACATTATTTTCACAGAGATATACCACCGGCAGATCCCATATGGAAGCCATATTGATCGAGCTGTGGAATATGCCCTGATTGGCTGCTCCGTCTCCAAAGAAACAAACTACTATTTTCCCGTTCTTTTTCATCTTGCAGGTCAGTGCCGCACCGGTAGCGATACCGATACTTCCTCCTACTACTCCATTTGCACCAAGATTTCCTGACCTGACATCCGCTATATGCATAGATCCGCCTTTGCCCTTGCTGTATCCTGTTTTCTTTCCCAGCAGTTCCGCCATCATTATGTTGAGGTCAGCACCCTTCGCAATACAATGACCATGGCCTCTGTGAGTCGAGCTGATATAATCATCGCTCTGGATAGCATGAATGGCTCCAACTGCAGTTGCTTCCTCACCGGTATATAAATGGCAGGTACCATGTATCATTCCCCTTATAATGAATTGTTCGGTTTCATTTTCAAAATGCCTTATTTCATACATCTTTCTAAGCATCTCTATTTTCAGGTCATTGCTCAAACCGGTAAATCTATCTTCTATTTTATGTCCGTCAACATCTATATAAAGTTTTTTTGACACTGTGAATCCTTTTTTACTATTTATCCAATTTATTGATATTTAATACAGTCTCTTCATCAGTAAACAGTATGTCAAGAAATCCTCCTCTTAAAGCACCAAGTATGACTTTTAGTTTTCTTTTGCCAAAAGCAACCCCTATGACCTTTTTTACTTTTTTTAATCTCTCCGGTGAAATCCTTACGATTCTTTCGTCTATTTTATTGGGAACCGGCTCGCCATTTTCATCTATAAAAATAAGATTAATGTCCCCCACGACTCCCAGACTTTCCAGATATTTGAATTCCTCCGAACTAAAACTGCCTGTTTTGATAAGAGTGGAATTCTGACCAATATCACTTAGACCTACCATAGCAATGTCGATTTTTTCTGTTAATTTTATTACTTCCCTTGTATTACTGTCCTTTTCAACAATCTCTTTTATTTCTTTAGTATCAAGAACAGCAGGAGAATGCATCATATAACTTACACCACCAAGTCTTTCTGCTATATTTCTAGCAACCGAGTTTGTATGTACCCCTGTCCCTGTTTTTCCCAGTCCTCCGATGACCGGTATTACCTTAATACCGGACTTGTCTCTTACATCGATATAATCAGATATTCCTTTTAGTGAATTCCCCCAGCCGATTCCAAGAGAACTGCCGTTCTCAAGTATTCTTTCTAATAAATCATTAAGTGGGTCAGCCATTGCTTTAAGTGTTTCTTCCATATTTCCATAAGTCGGAACGACTACACACTCCTTTATATCGAACTTTTTTTCGATGGAATTCTCCAGATTAGAGTAGTCGCCTTCCTGTGGATTTATTTTTATTTCTACGATTTTTTCTTTTTTCGCCCTATCCAGGTATCTTGAAACTTTTGTCCTTGAAATATTCAATCTATCGGCGATCTTCTGCTGTGTTTGATTTTCTATATAATAAAGTTCTGCAATCTTTGTTAGTATTCTTTTTTTCTCGATGCTTTCCATGATATGTTCTAATTAAATATGTGCACAATTGTGCAATAAGCGCCCATTTGTTTAAAAGTATATATTAAAATAAAGTAATTTACAATCATCCTTTTTACAATTTAACAGTTACCTTCATTTTATTTAAAATAGTAAGTATAATATAACAACATCAAAAACTTTAAAGGTTCGTATTATGTCAACCACCTATAAGGTAGTTAATTTTATAATAGAATTAGGGCCGGTTTTTCTGATTCCTGTAATATTGTTTATAACAAGCCTTATCGTCACAAGAAGCCCATTAAGAAATTTAAAAAACTTTGCCTTTATGTTAGCAGGTATGATCGGAATTTCGGTAACGGTCACTCTTTTTGTAAATTTTTTTGCTCCTCTTATAAGTACCATATTAATAAATTCTTCAAAAAATTTTGAGATTATCGATGCAGGCTGGGTAGTTTCAAGAGCAGTCGTCTTAAATTCTACTATTATCTTCCAAATAATAATAGCCGT
>CAZODG010000061.1:0-7401 GCA_964578525.1 uncultured Actinomycetota bacterium | reverse complement strand
AAAAAATCCTATTATATTTGCCATGGCAAACCCGGAACCCGAGATCAAACCTGAACTTGCCTGGGAATGCGGCGTTAAGATTATAGCCACCGGCAGGAGCGATTATCCGAATCAGGTAAATAACGTGCTGGCATTTCCCGGGATATTCCGGGGTTCTATCGATGCAAATGCAATAGAGATAAATATGGAAATGAAGCTGGCTGCAGCAAAAGCAATTTCCGGAATTGTAAAAGATGACTTTAGGGAAGACTATATCATTCCCAAACCTTTCGATAAAAGGATCCTTCCCGCTGTCGCAGTAAGTGTGGCAGAAGCTGCCCTTAGGACCAATGATACCCGTGGTAAAGTGGATCTTGAATACATAGAAAGAAAATCCAGAGGAATAGTGGAAAAATAATATTTTGAATAATCAATTGATCACAATACCTGATAGCGCGTAAATGATGAGGATTAATGATTCTATTTCTTGTTACTTAAGTATTTGAGTCCCCTTTGATCTTATCCTGTAAAAAGGCAGAGATATAAGTATTATAGCTATTATTCCCACGATCAGGGTATCCAATAAATTTATCATATGATAACCAAAACCTACGATTATTGAGATATCTTCACTGAATCCCAGGGCAATGAAGGTAATTGCAAAAGCCCCTTCATAAGTTCCCAAACCTGCTATACCATGGGTCGGAAGGACTGCTGATAATTCAGCCGCAACTGTTGCAAGAAAGATTACCCAGAAAGATAGGTCTGCAAATGTATAGCCCATGGGATATAAAATTGCATGGATGATAAAATAATAAGAAGTAAATTTTAATATTCTTGTCATTAACGATAACAAAAATACTTTCCAGTATATTCTTCTTTTCTGGATGATGATTATGCTATTATTTATTTCAATTAATTTTTCATAAACATAGATGAAAACTTTTTTATTTTTCAGGTTCTCATACTTTTTGAGAAGTATTTCAAATATCTTAATAAAACCACGGACAATTTTCGAGAGGAAAAATAGTATAACGACAGTTACTGCCAAAAAACCGACTGCGATAAGTATTATATTCGTAGAAGATATTTCATAGCGGTTTATTCCGACAATGATAATGGATATTATTATCATGGAAAAGATTATTATCAGATCAAATATCAACCCGATTGCAAGTGTCGATACGCCTTTATCGACAGGGACCTTGAATTTTCTTTTTAATACATAAATATATGAAAATTCTCCGGTTCTTGCTGGTAATGTCATATTGAAGGCATTTCTTATAAGCGATATAAGATACATATCACCGAACCTGACCCTGTCTTCACCGAGAAGCAGATTTTGTCTTATAGTTCTGAAAATATCGATGCTGAACTCCAGAACAAGACCTATTATAAGAGTTGGGATATAAATCCCAAGAATAGCAGATTTAAGATCTGAAAGATTTATTCTGGAAAGCAAATAATAAACAAGGTATATACCAAGTCCGCTAACCAGTATAATATTGATAGTTCTTAGAATAATGCTTCTTGCAGGAAGTTTCTTCTTTTTCATATCCATTAGCAAATCGTATCAAAGATTTTATAGTTTAACAATTAGTTCCTCGTCCTGCTATTTAGCTTTATCGGTGTCAGAACTGCTTTTTTAAATGCCGGGATTTATGTCAGGGATGTATAGAAAAGGTGTATAATAAATATCTATCGCATATATTTGAAGGAGGCATTTTAGTATGAAAGCAACAGTTATTGAAAAACCCGGGAAGATATCTGTTAAAGAAATGCCATATCCAAAACCGGGAAGTGATGAGATTGTTATCCAGATAAAGAATTGCGGTGTTTGCGGTACGGATTTTCATATCTATAACGGTGATTATTTAGGTTCCTATCCAATTGTCCCCGGGCACGAGTTTTCCGGTATCGTTGTCGAGGTGGGTTCGGATGTTCCCGGATTAAAAATCGGAAGCAGGGTTACGGCTGATCCGAATATCTATTGTGGTGCATGCTACTTTTGCAGGACCAATCGCCCCAATCATTGTCAAAATTGGCAGGCATTGGGTGTTACCAGAAATGGTGGTTTTGCCGAATATATAGCCGTGACTTATAAGAATGTTTATAAAATTCCGGATAATATGTCTTTTATGGAAGCCGCTTTTATAGAACCGGTATCATGTATAGTTTATGGCTTGAGAAGATTAAAAATAATTAATGGCGACAATGTATTAATATTTGGAGCCGGTCCTATCGGAATGCAAATGGCGCAGTTGGTTCAACACGGTAATGCAGCATCCGTCACTATAACGGATTTAAATTTGACTCGTTTGGAATTAGCCAAAAAATTAGGTATAAACAGAACGGTATTGTCTGATGATAAACTGTCTCGGACTCTAAAACGTATTGCACCGCTCGGATTCGATGTGGTCATAGATGCAACAGGCGTGGCTAAGGTGGCCGAGATGGCTGTTAGCTTTACTAAAAACACCGGAAAAATTATGTTTTTTGGTGTATGCCCACCTGAAGATAAGATTACGATAAGCCCGTTTGAAATTTACAAGCGAGACCTCGAAATTTATGGTTCTTATGCATTATGCTATACATTTTATCCTGCGCTTGATCTTATTCATAACAAGGCATTGGACGTGAAATCAATTGTTTCTGACCGTGTTAGTCTGAAAGATTTGCCAATGGTATTTAAATCAAAGAAATTTAAAAAGGATAGCATGAAGATAATGTTGGAGATTTAAAATATTAGCAACCTTCTTTTAATTCTTATATAATAATATATCAAAAAACTTTAAGGACACTTTAATGCCAAGAGAATTTAAAAAGTCACATAAACTTAATAACATACTTTACGATATTCGAGGTCCTGCACTTGAAACTGCTGCCCGTTTGGAAGAAGAAGGCTATAATATTATGCACCTTAATATCGGGAATACTGCTCCGTTTGGATTTTATGCTCCGGATAAGTTAATTAGTGACGTAATCCATAATATCAACAACGCACAGGGTTATTGTAACGATTCGAAAGGGATCTTGCCTGCCCGTGAAGCAATCGTACAGTATTATCAGGAGATAGGAATTAAGGATGTAGAAACTAAGGATGTTTATATCGGTAATGGAGTCAGTGAGTTGATCACATTATCCATGCAGGCTTTGCTGGATATAAATGATGAGATTCTTATCCCTGCTCCGGATTATCCTTTATGGACGGCAGCGGTTAATCTATCCGGAGGGAAGCCTGTTCATTATCTATGTGATGAATCGGCAGATTGGAATCCGGATATAGAGGATATAAAGAGTAAAATTACTTCAAAAACCAAAGGAATCGTAGTTATTAATCCCAATAATCCTACCGGTGCAGTTTACCCAAAAGAAATATTGGAGCAAATAGTAAAACTAGCTCAGGAACATCAACTAATCATTTTTTCAGACGAAATGTATGAAAAAATTATATACGACAATAATGTTCATATTCCTGCAGCTTCCATTACGGATGATATCCTGTTTATAACTTTTAATGGACTTTCAAAAGCATTTTGTTTACCTGGATTTCGTGCGGGATGGATGGTAGTAAGTGGAAATAAAAAAATCGCCACGGATTACATTCAGGGTTTAAACATGCTTTCTTCCATGCGGCTTTGCAGTAATGTTCCTGTGCAATATGCAATTCAGGCATCATTTGAAGATTGCCAGAGTATTAAAGACCTGACTGCGCCAGGTGGGCGCTTACGGCTTCAGAGGGATTATGCTTATAGCCATTTAATCGATATCCCCGGGGTTACCTGTGTAAAACCCAGGGGAGCGCTTTATTGCTTCCCCAGGCTTGATGTAAAAAAGTTCAATATAAAAAGCGATGAAAAATTCGTTCTTGACCTGCTTTTAGAAAAAAAGATTATTTTAGTCAGGGGTAAAGGTTTCAACTGGCCTGAACCTGATCATTTTCGGATTGTTTTTTTGCCTCCGCTGAAAGACCTAAAAATTGCTATAGAGCAGATTACGGATTTTCTCAAAGATTACAGGCAGGAATGACAGCTCTAGAAATAGTTAAAATAAAATGAAAATCAAATTAACAATTTTTGTAGTAATGCTAGTTTTATTTGTGCTAACCGGTTGTTTTTTTTCAAGTGAACCACAACTACCTACAAGCGGCCCGGCGGTCTATCTCCTCAATGAAGGAGACCTGCCAGATGGAGCCAGGTTGATAGAATATCAAGAGGTACCCCATCCGCAAGGTACAGACTATGCTGTTTCATTCAGAATGCCCGATGGCCTCCAAGTATACAGCAAGATTTGTTATACGGAGTACTCGCTGCGTCTGATAGATCTAAGTCTACAATGGCCAGATACCGTTCGCGTGGATGCGCCAACCGTGGGGCAAGAATCAATGACTTTTCATGGACCAGTGATAGATAAACCATCAGTGACGGTTACATTCATTCAGGGTCAATGGGAAGGCATGATACAGGTTATTGGCAGTGACGATTCTGCAGCCACTGACCTTGCTATAAATTTTGCACGAGCTGTGGCTGCACGGGTCCCTCTTACTGCTTCTCCAACGTTATCGGCTACAGAGCAGGCCGAATGCTACAAGACTCTGGAGCTTTCGGCTTCCAACGTTGAGTTTGGTCCGCCGGTGACCACGTATCATGCAAGCGATGCTATTTTTCCGATGGTAAGTAATCCAATCGATTGTGGTCCTGCCACTGTCAAGCTGGTTGATAGTGACGGCAAAACAGTGATGGAACAATCTTTCAGTGTTGCCAGTGGAACTACGGGCTATGGAGACTACAACGAAGCGAGAGACCTTGCTGCTGGAGATTACAAAATGGAATTGTGGTATGGGGATATACTGTTAAAGACAATCTATTTGATAGTACGTTGATGTTGGTTATGTAGTCTCCTGGCAGTTACCATGAACGGGCTTTCAATTTTAACAGATGACCAGGATAACCCAATTAATATAGATCTTACCTTTAGAAAGAAAATCAAAGTTATTTAAATATAAAAGCTCGGTATAATGCCGACATTAGGGTGTAGATAAATTTTCCCCCCCTTTATCCATAAGAAGGATTTTCCATAATTATCATGATATAAAATGAAATAATAATTTGATATAAAATGATACATATGATATATTTATAACCAAATGGAAGAAAATAATATTCAGAATAATTTATCAAAAACTGAAAGGCATAGGACTATCCTCAATCTTTTACCCGAGAAAGCATCAATTACATTGAAAGAATTAGAAAATCACCTTTACTGTTCAAGGATTACAATCCAGAGAGACCTTGCTGAACTAGAAAATAAAGGTCTTTTAAAAAGGGTACACGGGGGTGCCACACTTAATAATTTCGATCTGGCAAATTATGGCCATGATAAAAGGCTGCTTATCCAATCCGATAAAAAGAAGAAGATTGCAAAAAAAGCTATTTCAATAATCAAATCGGACATGTATATCTTTCTGGATGCTTCCTCAACCAGTTATTTCTTATCTGAACGTGTCTTTCCCGATAATGTCCGGGTTGTAACCTCGGGAATTGATACTTTTCTAAATTTACACAAAAATAAAAATATCCAGGCAATTTTAACAGGGGGAAGAATAAACCCTCTGAACCGTACACTGGTTGGTCCTGAAGCTATATCTGTTATAAACCAGTTTAATTTTAATATTGCTTTTTTTTCTGCAGACTCGATTATTGAGAATAAAGGTGTTTACTCTTCAGATGAAGAGGCAGCAGCAGTTGCCAGTGCCGGGATTGAACATAGTAATAAAAAAATTCTCCTTTTTGATTCTTCAAAGGTTCAAATACACGGAGGGGCAAAGGTTTGTAATCTGGATATTGTAGACACCATCGTTACTGATGATGTTGAAAATCCCTATATTTTAAATCTTTTTGAAGGAAAAATACTATGAGTACTGTAATGGATAGAATCGGGGATAAAATTTCTTTTAGACCTGTTTCCTGTTCCCTGGAGGATGTTATAAGAATTGCTCCGGCTTTAAGGATGTTGTTAAGAAAAAATAAGGCTTCGATTACAGTCTTTAAAACTAATAATCTGGTTTCCCGGTATATAGAAGATAGGAGGGAATTCTTTTCTATCTTTTCACCAGTAAAAAGCAATCAGATACTGAATAAAATACTAATCCCTGCTTATATAGTTAAATACAAAGATATAGATGAACAATACAGGGTAATTAAAGAAGAACTAAGAAAGCAGGCAAATGTAAATATCGTTGCTATCCAGGGGACCGGTGTTTTTACATGGGGAGAAACAAAAGCATCGGCAGATAAAAGAATGGCTTTTTTTCTGGACCTGGTGAAAATCAAGAATTATAGTTCCCTTAATAATAAAGTCAATTTAATAGAAATTAATAACTGTCTTTCCCAAAGTTATGGCAGAGTGGTAACCGCACCTCCAGAAGGGGAGAAGGGTTTATCGGAAAAAATTGCCATTGTAACAGGTGCCGCTCGGGGATTTGGTAAAGGTATTGCAGAGTCCCTTGCAGAAGAGGGGGCCAATGTCATCCTGGCAGATTTAAATGCGGATATGGCAGGAAAGAATGCTTTAAGCTTGAATGAAAAATATGGTAAGGGTAAGTTTCTGGCTTTGAAAACGGATGTGACTGATGAGGATTATGTAAAAAATATGATTTGGGAAACTGTAGCAGAATATGGGGGTATTGATATTTTCATCAGTAATGCTGGGGTTCTTAAAGCGGGAGGTCTGGAGAGTATGGATCTGGAAAGTTTTGAGCTTTCCACTAAAGTAAACTACACAGCATTCTTTCTCTGTACTAAGTATGCTTCTGAACTTATGAAAATTCAATTCCGTTTTAGCAAGGATTACTTTTCCGATATCATCCAGATAAACTCTAAATCCGGTCTCGAAGGAAGCAAGAAGAATTTTACCTATGCGGGCAGCAAATTTGGCGGGATAGGCCTTGTCCAGAGTTTTGCTCTGGAGCTTATAGAATATAATATTAAAGTAAATGCAGTCTGCCCCGGGAATTTTTTTGAAGGTCCTCTCTGGTCTGATCCTGAAAAGGGACTTTTTACTCAGTATTTAAAATCTAAGAAGGTTCCTAGCGCCAGGACCATAGAGGATGTCCGGAGATTTTATGAAAGTAAAGTTCCTATGAAACGGGGATGTCAAATAGATGATATAGCTAAAGCTATTTTTTATATCATTGATCAGAAATATGAGACGGGTCAGGCTATTCCAGTAACCGGTGGCCAGATAATGCTAAGGTAAGGTAGATCATAATTCTTTAGTAGAAGCTAAATAAATATGGTGAGAATGATGGAGAAGGAAATCATAGAATACCGGGATCTTTTAAATAACAGGGAGCCTAAAAAGCGTCTGGATAATTTAAGGTCTATTCTGAAAGAGGAAAAAGCTGAAAAGCTGCCCCGAAAA
>CAZODG010000060.1:0-7433 GCA_964578525.1 uncultured Actinomycetota bacterium | reverse complement strand
AGGTCGGCGGTTCAACTCCGCTCATCTCCACCATTTTTTTATTAGTATTCTCGAATAAGGGTATTTATCATTTTATTAATTTTAATAATAAAAGGGCACTTCATTGATCGAGAATTTAAATAATTTCTTAAGAAAATATAATTATAAAGCCGGAATTGTTTCTTTCAGCAGATTAGAAGAGCTTAGAAAAGAAATCGAGGACTGGCACAAAAAAAAATTTATAGATGAGACATTATATAAATCGTATCTGAGCGGTTTTAATTTTAATAAGCCGGATAGTTCCTTTAAGCCAGAGTCCGTGATAATAGTAGCAGTTCCCCAGCCCCAGTATCGCCTGTATTTTAATACTAAAAATAAGCGCTTTCCGGTTATGATCCCACCCACCTATGTGAATAGTAATAAAATAAACCAGGAAGTGGCCGCGCTTCTGGACAGGTTTCTGTCCGGTACAGGGTATATGGTTGAGGGTGCAATATTACCTGAGAAACTTCTGGCAGTTCGCAGCGGTATAAGCAGGTATGGAAAGAATAACATTTCCTATATTGAAGGTCTTGGAAGTTTTTATCAGTTAGAAGCTTTTTTCTCAAATGTTTCATGCAATAATGACAACTGGTGTGATGAAAGAGAATTAGAAAAATGTTCCGACTGCAGAATCTGCCTAAAAAATTGTCCTACCGGAGCCATTACAGCCTCTCGTTTTCTTCTTCGCGCAGAAAAATGTTTGACTTTTTTAAACGAGGGAGATGAGGAGTTTCCAGCATGGATCAAGCAGGAATTTCACAATTGCCTGATTGGCTGTCTGAGATGCCAGATAGTATGTCCGTACAACAGTCTATTTACTTCATGGATAGAAGATATCGGAGAATTTTCATCCGAAGAAACCGAGAATTTACTCAGTGAGTCATCAGCCGACAGTTTGCTTCCATCGGTTATGGAGAAAATAAATCTTATTGATTTTAATAGATACCTTTGTCGAATACCGAGAAACCTGAGAGTGTTAATCGAAAAAGAGCAACATCATGGATAAATCATTATCTGGATATAAAAAGCATTATTATCTTAAAAAAATTAAAGCAGGAGCATAATTATTAAATTAGGATTAATAGGTCTACCCAATGTAGGTAAAAGTACACTATTTAATGCCATAACTGCTGCTTGCGCCGAAGCTTCGAATTATCCCTTCTGCACCGTAGAGCCCAATCTTGCCATAGTGCCTGTTCCGGACAGCAGGCTGGAGGAGCTGGCAAAAATGGTTAATCCTGAGAAAGTCATCCCCACTACTATCGAGTTTGTCGATATTGCCGGACTGGTAAAAGGTGCAAGTCACGGCGAGGGTTTGGGAAATAAATTCCTGTCTCACATCCGCGAGGTAGATGCCATAGTCCATGTTGTAAGATGCTTTGGAGATGAGAATGTATCGCACACATATCCTGATATAAATCCTGTAAGAGATGTCGAGATAGTAAACCTCGAACTGATCCTCGCAGATATCGAAACAATCGAAAAAAGAATCGAAAAAACGCAAAGGATGGTAAAAACCGGTGAAAAAAAATACATAACCGAAAATGAATTACTGGCAAGGGTAAAAGAGGAACTGGAAAAGGGAGTTCCCCTGAAGAATATGGAATTGAGTGACGGAGAAAAGACAATCACGGACGAGCTTTTTTTACTTTCCGGAAAGCCGGTTATTTATGCCGCGAATGTAGATGAAGCAGAGCTGGGAAAGAAAATGGAAGACGCAGCTGCGATAAAGGAACTTCTGCAGTATGTCTCAAAAGAAAAATCGGAAGTGATAATGGTAAGTGCCAGAATCGAGGAAGAAATAATACGCCTTGATCCCGGCGAAAGAGAATCGTTCATGAGAGAACTTGGTATTCCTCTATCCGGCATGGATAGATTGATAAAAGCTTGTTACAGGCTGCTTGGACTTATAAGTTTTTTGACAATAAAACTCCCCGAGGTCAGGGCATGGACCATAAAGGAAGGAACAAGGGCACCCGATGCGGCGGGAAAGATCCATACCGATTTTCAAAAAGGTTTTATATGTGTAGAAGTCATTGATTACGATACTCTTGTAAATACTGGTTCATATACGGCTGCAAAAGAAAAAGGTCTCGTCCGACGGGAAGGAAAAGATTATATAATGAAAGACGGAGATGTTGCCCTGTTTAAATTCAGTGTATAAATTGAGTTTTCCAATATTCATTTGTATAATGTGATTTAATCTTGTGAGCAGATAAAAATCTATATTTTTATTAACCGGAAAGGACATCTTGGAGAGAAGAGGCAAAAGAGAAACAATCATAACTTTAATAATAATGGTTATAATTGCTGTTGTGATTGTAAGCTGGCTTTCCGGTTTATGGAGCTGTGAATCCGGCAGAAAAGAACTGACCGATGTGGAAAGACTCACTATTTCCGATTATGTTAACTCTATTTCGGTCCTTGTCCAGCAATCAAATAGAGTCTCTATTAAGTTCTTTAATACAATGGACAGAGCCAGAGAATTATCCCGTGAAGATCTGGACAGCGAACTCCTGGAAATAATAGAAGAAAGCAGAGTAATTCTGGAAAACAGTAAAGGATTGAATCCTCCTGAATTTTTTGAGGTGGTCCAGGGATATCTGGAATTGGTTTTTACAACCAGAAATAAAGCCTATGAGGATTTCAGGCCTGCTTTGTCCAATGCACTACAGGACCTCGATGTTGATATATCCACCACTCAAATAACAAATACTTTCCTGCATATGTTTATGAGCGATGAAATATATACATACTTTCAGGAAAAGCTAAAAGAGTCCGGGGAGAAGATGGGAATAGAAAACCTTACCATAATCGATTCGGTAATTCTCAAAGATAAAAACCTTACCGATACTCAGAATGTCATGGTATTTATTTCAGAGATAAAAACCGTAACCGAACTTCAGGAGAGAAGAGGTGTGGCGGTTATTGAGGACAGCATAGAATTTAATCCTCAGGAAATAAATCAGCAGGGCGAATACATGATATTGGCCGACGGTTCCACAATTACTATTGCCATCACCATACAGAACCAGGGCAATGTCGTAGAAAACGATGTAAAAGTGGTTATGGAATATATGACTCAGGATAATATCTCTGAAGAAAAAGAATTTATTATTGAATCAATCAATCCTTCGGAAAATAAAACGGTAAGCATATCAGGATTTGTTGCTTATCCCGGAAGAAGATGTGAAGTGAAAATTACTGCAGGGCCGGTTCCAAACGAAGTTCTCCTAACAAATAATGCTGTTAATTATAAATTTATGATGGAAAATTAGTCCGGGATGCCTGATATTATTTTCTAATAGTTTTATAATAAATTTAAATAAAGGTTTTCCATATTGCATTTATCGGTTATAATGTTATACATAATTGAAATTTTGAGATTAGAATTGTTTTTTTATGGAGGAAAAAAAGCTTAAATCCTTTACTTTGCTTATTTTATCGGATGCTAAGTCAAAAATAAGGAAAGTAAGGATCACGCATAACCTGTTAAGATTATTATTTGTTATATTCATAATAATATTAGCTTCTGCCGTAATACTGGTTTCAGATCTGTTTCTTACCCGTCAGAGATTGGACGAAAAAATAGCTGAGTTGGAGAGAATTGAATATAAGGCAAATTACAAGGAAGTGGAACTGGCCAACCTCGAAAGAAAAACCAAAAAAATAGAAACAAAGACAAAAATCCTGGAAAGTTATTTAGAAGAAGTAGAAAACCTCGACCGCATGGTTAGAGATATAACCGGAAAAGGAGGTTATGCTGAAGAAGTGGTGGTTTATACGGCAGATTTGAGTTCCGATATCGAACTCGAAGAGGACCCCAATGAAATTTATTACTATATCAGCGACCAGGAAGAGGAACTGGATGATATAGATGCCTTATTGGATGATCTTCTTGCCAAAGCGCCTGAAATGTCTGAAATACTATCCCGCGACAAGCAAAATATGGAAGACCATATCTACTTGATGGATCATACACCCGATCTCTGGCCCACTTATGGAAGAATTACATCCACCTTTGGGGAAAGAAGATGGGGCCATATACATAAGGGATTGGATATTGCCAATAATGTCGGTACCAATATCCATACATCTGCCAGCGGTGTGGTTATTTATGCAGGTTGGCATGGAAGCTACGGTAAAAAAATCATAATCTATCACGGATTCGGATATACCACGGTTTATGCTCATCTCAGCAGGATCGATGTCAATGTTGGAGATGAAGTGACAAAAGATGATATCATAGGAGCAATGGGAGACACCGGAAACAGCACAGGATCGCATCTACATTTTGAAATTTTAGTTGATGGTATTCCCCAAAATCCTCAGGACTATCTTCAATAAAAAATAATCCTTATTTACAAAGCCAGTTTTGTTATATATTATTTTCAATCAATGAAATAAATTTAAATATTTTTTTATTAACACAGGTACCGGACATAAAAATATAATATGAGTACAAAAAAGAAAATAGCATATCTGGGTCCGCCCGGAACATTTTGTGAGGAAGCGCTGGATAAATTCATTAAAGATATAAACCAGATAGAGAAAGTACCATGTCCCACGGTAGTGGAAGTCATAAAAAGCGTTGACAGGGGAGAAGTCGATGCGGGATTGGTCCCCCTGGAGAATTCAATCGAAGGTCTGGTAAATATAACACAGGACATTCTTACTTTCGAGAGTGAAGTGAAGATAACAGGAGAAGTAATTATCCCGGTGAAACACAGTCTTATCGGCAAGAAAAAAATGAGGCTGGATAAAATAAAAAAAGTAATTTCCCATCCGCATGCAACTGCACAGTGCAGGAATTTTTTATCGACTTATTTGAAGGGTGCCGAAATAATAGCGGCTAACAGCACTGCCGAAGCGGTTAAAATCTTAAAAAATGAAGATGATGATATAGCGGCCATAGGAACAAAAATTGCGGCGAGAATTTATGATCTGGAGATAATAGAAAGCGATATCGAAGATAATAAGGATAACAAGACGAGATTTGTTTTTCTCGGGAACAGCTTACAGCAAAAAACAGGTAAAGATAAAACTACAATAGTATGTTTTCTCAAGGAAGATAGACCGGGAAGTTTATATAATATACTTAAGGAATTTGCCCGTAGAGACATCAATCTGACCTGTCTGGAATCCAGACCTGCAAAAAAAGATCTCGGAGATTATGTATTTATAATGGATCTTGATGGACATCTGCATGATAAAAACATTTTTGAAGCAATCGAAGCCCTCAGAAAAAGTGTTTATCTTGTAAAGATTTTAGGTTCGTATCCAAAGTGGATCGAAAGTAATATGAAATAATAAATGTGGTGAAGACCGATGATCGATCTGGAACTTTTTAGAAAAAATCCTCAAATTTTTAAATCTGAAATTAATAAAAGGGGACTGAAAATAGATATTTCTTCCGGTATTGAACTGGACCGGAAAAAAAGGGATCTCATTTTAAGAATTGACCGGTTAAGATCAGAGAAAAACCTTGCTTCCAAAACGATACCCGGACTCAAAGACGAAGAAAAAAATAAAGAGATCAGCCGGATGAAAGAAATAAATGAGGATCTAAAGAAGATGGAAGCTGAACTTGAAGATATCGAAAATAAATTTTTGATCCATTTTTCGGCATACCCGAACCTTTCTCATGTCAGCACTCCCATAGGGAAAGATGAGAGTGGGAATATAGTCGAGTCTTATTCCGGCAAGAAACCGGAATTTGATTTTAAACCTAAGAATCATATCGATCTTGGAACGAATCTGGATATACTTGATGAAAAAAGAGCAGCAAAAATCTCCGGTTCAAGATTCGTTTTTTTGAAGAATGAGGCAGTTCTTTTAGAATTTGCACTGGTCCAGTATGTTTTGAATATATTGACAGATAAGGGTTTTACGCCATTGCTGCCGCCGCTTCTGGTGAAAGAAACGGCAATGTATGGTACAGGATTTTTCCCGGTAGAAAAGACTCAGTATTATAAAACTGAGCTTGATGATTTATTTTTAATCGGGACCTCCGAGGTTCCTCTTTGCGGTTATCATAGCAATGAATTTCTGGAATCGGATGCGCTTCCTTTAAAATATACCGCTTTTTCTACCTGTTTCAGAAGGGAAGCAGGATCCTATGGTAAAGATCTGGGGGGACTGTTCAGGGTTCATCAGTTTGACAAAATAGAGATGTTTATTTTTGCTCATCCTGATAAATCCTGGGAAGAGTATGAAGGATTAAGAAATATACTCGAAGAAATTATGGGGGGACTGGGATTACACTACAGAATTGTAAATATATGTACCGGTGACATAGGGATCCCCAATGCTAAAAAATATGATCTGGAAGCCTGGCTCCCGGGGCAGGAAAACTACAGAGAACTGGCTTCCTGCAGCCATGATACTGATTTCCAGGCAAGGAGACTGAATATAAAGTACAGGGACGGTAAAAAGAAAGACCTCGTGCATACTATGAATAGTACCGCCTGTGCGGTAGGAAGAACGTTAATAGCAATTTTTGAAAACTACCAGGACGGTAACGGAAATATAAGAATTCCTGAAGCACTTCTTCCATACATGAGGGGAATAAAAATTATTTCCAGGGGAAAAAAAGATAAGTAATTTAATAACTGCTCTTGATCTCAAACAATTATCAAACGTAATTTATAATTAAAGATTTTATGCTATAATTTGTCTTTGCCTGGAGAGGTGGCAGAGTCTGGTTGAATGCGGCGGTCTTGAAAACCGTTGAAGGTTTATACCTTCCGGGGGTTCAAATCCCTCCCTCTCCGCCAAAGATCCACTAAGTCTGCATAAATCAGTAGAGTTACTCTGTGTAAAATATGCCACGGGTGCATATTTTACGGGATTTTAGTCTTTTGGAGGTTTGTTATATCCATTATTACCGTAAGGTTGTAATTTTTCCAACCATTCTCTTTCCATTTTTTTGAGTTCCCATTTTTTATCAATAATTTTACCGGCTTCCTTTTGATCGATTACCTCATAAGTAAAAGCATTTGCACTACATTGGTTCCAGTCTTTTTGCAGCCCGGCATTTATATGTCTTCCTGCCTCTAATTGTATTTTCTGAGTCAGCCATCGATTTTTAAGATTTGGACAGGTACCAATATAAATTTTGTTATTGGTGTTGTTTTTTATTTGAAATACACCCATATAGGTCTTTATATTCTTATACTCCGCAAGCAGTTCCTTGCGTCTACTCTTATCCATTTGTATTCTTTTCCAATATTTCCAGAAAAATTTCAACTATTTTAGGATCAAACTGGGTCCCACAGCACCTTTTTATTTCTTTTATCACATCTTTTACCGTCATCTTTCTCCCGGGTGTGAGGAAGTATTGCTATAAACTCATCTCCTCCCCATCTGGAAACAATATCCTCTTTTCTGAAAGTGTCTTTGAATATATCGGC
>CAZODG010000059.1:0-7544 GCA_964578525.1 uncultured Actinomycetota bacterium | reverse complement strand
CTGCCTTCTCTTTTATTTCTTCATATGATATATTCAAACACTCGCTTAAGGTCCTCATCACGTCTTCATTTTCTGAAACAATAAGAGGTTCAATGGCCACTGCTTTTACAGGAATACTTTTAACCAGCAGTTTTCCGTTACGGTCATATATATTTCCCCTCGAGGCTGATACAGTTTTTTCTCTGCTTATATTTTCCGATGCCATTTCCGCATAAAGTCCCCCGCTCATTATCTGTAAAAAGTAGAGCCTCAGCATAAGTATTATTGCGAGTATTGCCAGTAAATAAAGTACTATTCTAAATCTTATTTTTATATTTAAACCCAAATTCGGTCTCCCTTGTCATTCCCGAGCTTATACTTATAACAGGAAAAATAATAAACATTAAAATTATATTTAAAACCGGCTTTGTTATAAGTTCCAATCCCATCTGCATCCAGCTGCTGTTAAAATTAAATAAATAACGGGTCAGACTTACTATTATGATATTGATTTCAGTGACCAGAAAAATAATAAATGAATATGTCAAATACTTTAGTTTGAAACCCGAAGTAATAAGTTTCGATACTATAAAGGCATTTAATGAATAAATAAGGGCACTTACTCCTATAATATCTCCTATTAAAAGATCCAGCACCATTCCTGCCGCAAATCCAAATAAAATTCCCCAGAATGTGCCGTCAAAAATAGCAACTGCTATTATGACTACCATGACCAGATCGAAATTTATCGAAAATGACTTAAGATATTCAAAAAAAACTATTTGGAACAGCAGGCAGATAATAAGTATGAAGAAATGTAAAAATTTATAAAATACTTTCATAATAATAAATAATATCTACTGCTTTATGATCAGAACATATTCTATTTTTTTAAAATCCGCAAAAGGTTCGATCTCGATAATTTTATATGGATTACCGGGATTTTCACTCACTTCACTTACCCGTCCTATCAGTATTTCACCCGGCAAATTTCCATATTCGGATGTAATTATTATATCCCCCTTAAATACCGATTCTTCGCTTGAAATGTAATTTAAAGTGATTTTCCTATCCTGGCTGCCCTGGATGATGCCGAGTTTTCTTGAAGAAAGTATTCTCACTCCAATATTGCTTTGCGGATCATTAATGATCCGCACATTGCATGAATTATTACCGGCAAGCATTACCACTCCAATAAGTCCATCTTCATTGATCACTCCCATTCCTTCCATTACCCCATCACTTTTCCCGACATTCAAAACGATTTCAGATTGCCATTTACTTTCAGAATATCCCATTACTCTGGCAGTTACAGTCTCGTAATCTTCCCTCAGCTTTACACCCAGCAACTTCCTCAGGGAATCATTTTCCACTTTAATGTTTATATCTTCACTGTATTTCTGTCTTAAGAGAGAATTTTCCTCCTGAAGATCCAGATATTTTTGCCTCAGGTTTATGTAATCCCTTATTGAATTTATGAAGCGGATGACCGGCCTGGTGAAAGAATGAAACTTCTCCTGAATAGGCTTGAAGAAATCAACAGTCTTGACCTTGATATTATTAATAAAATCGGATTCTCTGAAACTTACAGTTATAATTATCAGACACAAAACAATTATTATGGCAAGAACGATATAGTTTCTGAATCTTCTGTTTAATGTAACCATCGGTTAATATTATAGATCAAATTTAAAACAGTTATTTCGAATATTTGAGGTATTTTTTTAGAGTATTAAAATCTTCGACGCATTTTCCTGCCCCGATAGCTACTGCTGCCATAGGATCTTCGGCCATATAAACGGGGCAATGTGTCTCCCTGCTTATTCTTTCTGTTAATCCTTTGAGCAGCGATCCGCCCCCTGCCATGAAAATACCTCTCTTCATTATATCCGAAGAAAGTTCAGGGGGTGTGACATCAAGTACCTCTACGATTGCATTGACGATATCACTCAATACTTTTTCCAGTGCTTTTCTTATCTGCTGGCTGGTAATAATAATTGTCTTAGGAAGCCCGGTCACCAGATCCCTTCCATTTATTTCCATTTTTTCTTCATTTTCCAGAGGAAAAGCGGATCCTATTTCTATCTTTACTCTCTCCGCGGTACTTTCACCTAAAAACAGATTATGTTCTTTTTTCAGATAATAGATTATAGCTTCATCCATTTCATCCCCGCCAATACGCAGTGACTGACTGACGACTATTCCTCCCAGCGATATAACCGCTACCTCTGAAGTCCCTCCACCGATATCTATGATCATGCTACCCTTTGGTTCATCTATGGGTAAACCTGAACCTATAGCCGCAGCCAGAGGTTCCTCTATTATATAAGCAGCTCTCGCTCCGGCCTGCTCCGTAGTTTCGATAACTGCTTTCTTTTCAACTGGAGTAATCCCTGAGGGAACACAAATAACAATCCTGGGTCTGGCAAAAGCTACATTTTTATGAACTTTTTGAATAAAATACCGGAGCATTTTTTCCGTTGTTTCAAAATCCGCAATCACCCCGTCTTTTAAGGGCCTGATTGCAATAATATTATCCGGGGTTCTTCCTACCATCCTCTTGGCTTCTTTACCGACTGCAATTATCTTCTTGCGTTCCCTGTCGATTGCCACTATAGATGGCTCGTCAAGGACTATTCCCTTGCCCTTAACATACACCAGGGTATATGCCGTTCCAAGATCTATACCCATATCTCTTCCAACTACATTCAAGAGAAAATCAAACATATTAAATACACTAACTCCTTAATTTAACCTAAAATATTAAATTTAAACTTCCCGGCCAGATCTGCAAATTTTTTAACCGGGAATCCTGCTATATTATAAAAACAACCGCTTATTTTCTCCACAAACAGACTCCCAAAACCAAATATATTATAGGCTCCGGCTTTATCAAGTACATCTTCCTTATCTATATATGCTTTAATATCTTCTTCCGAAAGCTTTCTGAATCTGACTTTAGTCGTTTCGGTGTCAAAATAATACTTACCGGATATACTGTCCAAAACACAAACTCCGCTTACCACCCGGTGGGTCCTGCCTGAAAATATATTTAAAAACTCAATTGCCTGTTCGATATTTTCCGGTTTGCCCATGTATCTATTATTCATGTATATAATAGTATCAAAACCGGCAATCAGAAATCTTTTTCCGTAATACCGATCCTTTGTCTTAAGGCTTCGTTCTTTTATATAATTATAAACATTTTTAGCTTTAATGATACTATTGTCGATTACCGTATGGTAAGGATTTCTATACTGCTTCTCTTCGCAATTTTTTGGCTCGATTATCTCAAAATCCAGCTTTAATAGCTTCAGTATTTCTTTTCTTCTCGGAGAAGCAGAAGCTAAAATAATTTTTTTACTACGATCTTCTTCTTCCAACATCAGCTAATAAAAAAGCTATAAGTAATCCTATTATGGCACCGAGTGTAATATTTATGTGAATACCAAAACTTATATCGATTAAATATAAATTAAAGCTGAGAGAGTCAGTGCCTACTTTTAATCCTTTATCCAAAATTGGAACGATATCTTTAAGGACATGACCCAAAATAGCTCCTATTATGCCTCCGGCTAATACTATTAAAAAAACTATTTTCCCTCTTCTTTTACCCATTCGCCACCTATTAATTTTAACATACCATTTGGTCTAATCGAAAAACAATTCTATTTCTCTCCGGGCATTTTCCACTGAATCCGAACCATGAATTACATTTACAGTAATATCATCGCCAAAATCACCTCTGATGGTCCCTCTTTCTGCCTTTCTGGGATCAGTCGGTCCGATGAGATCCCTTACTCTGGCAATTGCGTTTTTACCGCTTATTACCATTGCTACGACGGGACCCGACGTTATGTACTCGATCAATATATCAAAAAAACTTTTATCTTTATGATCCTGATAATGCTTGTGCGCAAGTTCCTTATTAATCCTTAACATTTTTAATTTTTCAATGTTAAGATCCTCTTTTTCGAAACGGGACATGATCTCTCCGATTACTTTTTTTCTCACTCCATCCGGTTTGACTATGACAAGGCTTTTTTCGATATTATTATCGGTTTCACCCCGGATGTCACTTTTTTCAGAATCCCCATATCCACTCATTAAAAATCTCCCATTATTTTATTGTGTATTTCTGCAATAGGGACAAACTTTCCAGTTTAAATTCAAAGGTTTACCGCAACTGATACAGGAACTTTTTAATTTCTTTCTGCAGTAAGGGCAAATTAGAAAATCATCTTTTACGGGATTCCCGCAGGCGGGACAGCTGGATCCCTTACCATCAAGAAGCGTTTCCATCCTTTCGATTTCAAGGTCCCTTTCTATTACATCATCTATAAATTCAGGGGGTCTTAATATCAAATAAAGTATTAATCCCAAAAAATTCAATACCAGTACAACCAGTGCCCAGAAAATAGCAGAAGCCTGAGTTTCGACCCGGAGTCTAGCATCTCTATAGGTCCAATAAATAAAAGCAAGCCAGACAATAATCAAAATGAAAATTAATCCGTAACCCAGATATTTCCATATCGGGTTTTTGATAAAAGCCATAATACCATCGAAATATTTAAATAAATCCATCTATCCTCCAGGTTAAAGTTAATATTTTGCCTTCTCTAAATTAGTTATTGAACCGGTAATGCATATAATATCATTTATAGCAGAAATTTTTAAAGCAAATTTTATGGAATTTTCTATAGTATCTACCTTATAAACTCTGGCAGGCCGGTGAACTTTATTTTTTAACAAGTTTATTTTTTCTTTTACAACTTTTCCCAGCCGATCAATATTCAGACTTCTAATATTCTGGCTTGAAGTTAAAATCAAAATATCGCTTACACTGATTATCCCCTCAACCATACTTTCATAATCTTTATCTTTAAGGACAGCAAAAATTATTATTTTTTTTCTTTCTCCAAAATAATAGGAGATGTTTTTAATAAAATTATCTGTACCTTCGGGATTATGACCGGCATCCAGGATTACCATTGGCTTTTTCCTGATAATTTCGAATCTTCCTTTTACCATGATATCGGATATGCCATTTCTTAATTTTTCTTCGTTTATTTTTTCCCCTCTGGTTCCCAGATAAAGTTCTGCAAGGATTACCGCCAGTGAAAGGTTCATAGGCTGATACTGGCCGAGAATAGGCAATGCCAGATTTTTGTAAGTAGTATTTATTCCTTTAATATCAAGGGACCATCCATTCAGTCCGAGGCTTACCTTCTTTTGTATAAAAAAATCTTTTCCATATAAGAAAAGTCTGGAACCGGTATTTTCTACTTTCCCGTTTAAAACCTCCAGAACTTCTTCATTGGCGCTTGTAGTTGCAACCAGTGCCCTTTCTTTTATTACCTCTACTTTTTCCCGGGCTATATCTCTTATTGTCCTGCCCAGTATTTCCGTATGTTCAAGATTTACACCGGTAAGCCCTACAACTTTTGAATCAGCGATATTTGTAGCATCCCATCTTCCTCCCATTCCTGCTTCTAGCACCGTGACTTCGATATTTTCATTCTCAGCCAATTTGAATACCATAGCAGATATTATCTCAAACTGTGTAACCGGGCCGCCCAGATCCATCTTGTTTACTTCCTGGATTACAGGATATATCCCGTTAAAGACTTCCGTAAATTTTTTTTCCGAAAGATCCCTGCCGTCTATCCACATTCTTTCCGTATAACTATCAATATGAGGAGAAATGTGATAACCGGTATGAATGCCATGGCTTTTTAATATTGCAGCGGTCATTTCAGTGGTGGAAGTTTTGCCATTCGTCCCCACAATATGAATAAAGTCGGACTTTTTTTGAGGATAACCAAGAAGCTCGAGTATTTTTTGTATTCTTGAAAGATTTGTTTTTATTCCAAAAATAAGGCAATCATCAAGATATTTGCTTACTTGCCTGTAATTCACTATTTCTCACTTTGGTTAACGTTATGTTATTCGTTTATGTTCCTTATCCTATTCAATTGATCCTTCAGTACCTCAAGGAGTTTTTCTGCCCGATTAAGATTATTTTTTTGTTTTTGGATTATTTCCTGTGGTGCCTGACGTAAGAAATCGGCATTCGATAACTTTTTTTTACTTTTTTCGATATCAAGATTCACTTTTTTGATCTGGTCCCCTAATCTTTTCTTTTCGGATCCTACATCTATTGCATCGGCAATATTGATGAATATATCTACATTTACCGCGGTAGCTTTTATATATCCTTTTTTACCTGTAAAATCCTTAAGCTCAAGTTTCTCTGTTTTCGCCAGGCTGCATATATATTCGCTGTTTTCTTCCAGTATGGACTTACCTTTATCTTCACTCGCCAGCAGGCCTATTCTGATTCTGCTGGACGGATTTATTTTAAGCTCGGATCTTATTTTTCTTATCTCGCTTATGACATCAAACAGTATTTTTATTTCATCTTCGATATGCTGATCGATTCTTGCAAGTTCGGGTTCCGGAAAGCTTTCGACCATTATACTTTCACCGCTGTGTGGAATATTCTGCCAGATCTGTTCGGTTATAAAAGGCATAAACGGATGAAGAAGCTTAAGATATTTTTCAAGGACATACCACAATATAAATAACGTATTTTTTTTCTCACCGCTATTTTTGGGAGAATAGATCTTAACCTTTGCCGATTCTATGTACCAGTCACAATAATCATTCCAGAGAAAAGTGTTAAGCATCCTTGAAGCAAAAGAAAAATTATATTTTCCCAGATATTTTTCAACCCCTCTTACTACCCTGTTTAACCTGGAGAGTATCCATCTGTCCCATAGACCCAGATTTAACTGTGCGATATCGATATCAGCTATATCTTCGTCATTTAAATTCGCTATTACGAATTTAGATGCATTCCATAATTTATTTGCAAAATTTCTTACTCCTTCGATCTTCTCATCGCCCATATTCAGGTTTCTTCCTGGAGTGGTCAGAGAAGTAAGGGTAAATCTCAGGACGTCGGCTCCTTTTTGATTGATTATGCTCACAGGGTCCACTGCGTTGCCTTTGGATTTACTCATTTTCTGACCAAACACGTCGTTTACCAAAGGATTTATAAAAACCTCTCTGAAAGGAATATTTTTCCTGAAATAAAGACTTATCATAATCATTCTCGCAACCCAGAAGAAGATAATATCATGAGCAGTAATCAAAGTATCTGTTGGGAAAAAATATTTAAGGTCCTCTGTTTCTTCCGGCCAGCCAAAAGCAGCAAATGGCCACAGACAGGAACTGAACCATGTATCAAGAACATCCTGATCCTGTTCCATACTGCTGCCGCTGCATTTGGAACAGTTTGCGGGTTTTTCCTCGCTTACTATCATTTCGTTGCAGTCCCTGCAATACCACACGGGAATCTGATGCCCCCACCACAACTGGCGGGATATGCACCAGTCCCTGATATTTTCCATCCAGTTAAAATATAATTTCTCCCATTTTTATGGTAATATTAGTACCTTTCCTTCTTTAACCACACCGATTGCCGGGCCTGCCAGTTCTTTCATGGGCATGAACCACTGCATTGAGATCCTTGGTTCCACTACGGTAGCGCACCTGCAGCA
>CAZODG010000058.1:0-7548 GCA_964578525.1 uncultured Actinomycetota bacterium | reverse complement strand
TTGTATGGGGATAATCGATACGGAATGTCCGATAAATGCAACTTTTTCGAATCTCATGCCGCCCCAAGGCAATATAGGTTTCATATCACAATCAGGTGCGTTGGGCAGTTCGATACTGGACTGGGCAAAAACCAATAAGATCGGGCTTTCTAAATTTGTATCACTTGGCAATAAGGCAGATATTTCTGAAAATGATTTGTTTGATGATTGGGAAAGTGATGAAAACACTAAGGTCATCACAGCATATATTGAGGGTGTAGTAAATGGTAAACAATTCATAAAAATTTCTTCAAGGGTATCAAAAAAGAAACCCATAATCGTTGTTAAATCAGGAAATACAGATGCCGGAGCAAGAGCAGTATCATCTCATACCGGTACCCTTGCCGGCTCTGCAAAAGCTTATGAGGCAGCTTTTAAACAGGCCGGAATCATAAGAGCAAATACTATAAGAGATCTTTTTAATTACGCTATTGCTTTTTCTTATCAACCATTGCCTAAAGGTAAAAAAGTTGCAATAATAACAAATGCGGGCGGTCCAGGCATTATGGCTACAGATGCCTGTGAAAAAAATAATATATCACTGAGCAGTTTGAGCAAAGAAACTCTGAATAAACTGAAGGAATTTTTACCGGAAGCGGCAAATTTTTATAATCCGATAGATGTACTTGGAGATGCACTGGCAGACAGATACAGGAAGGCTCTGGAAGTAGTTATAAAAGATGATAATGTCGATGCTCTAATTGTACTTCTTACGCCGCAGGCGATGACCCAGCCTTTAGAAACCGCAAGAGCAGTTCTGGATGTATTTAATAAAAACGACGGGAGTATCCCGGTAGTAACAAGTTTTATGGGTGGCTTTGAAGTCGAGAAAGCAGTAAAGTTTTTAACCGAAAATAATATTCCAAGTTTTGATATTCCTGAGGAAGCGGTGGATACGTTGAAAGTCATGATGGAGCATACCGATTGGAAATCCAGATTGAGTTTCCCTATAGAAAAATTTGATGCTGACAGGGAAAAAGTTAAAAAAGTATTCGAGAATTGCAGAGTTGAAGATAGATTGGAACTCGGAGAATTGGAAGCAAGAGAAATTTTAAATGCCTATGGTGTAAGGATACCGAAAGCTGAATTAGCCCCAGATATAGATGCAGCAAAAGAAATTGCAAAAAGAATAGGATATCCTTTGGTACTTAAAATCGTTTCTCCGAATATTTTGCATAAGACCGATGTTGGCGGCGTAAGGATTGGAATAGAAAATGAAAAAGAACTTGAGGAAAGTTACGATGATATTATTTTTAATGTAAGAAAATATATGCCTGATGTCGATATTCGGGGTGTTCTGGTTCAGGAATTTATTAAGGATAAAAAAGAAACCATTATTGGTATTAGCGAAGACCCGCAATTCGGGCCCATGATTATGTTCGGGCTCGGGGGAATATATGTCGAAGTATTAAAAGATGTTTCATTTAGAATAGCTCCTTTAAGCAGACATGAAGCTGCCGAGATGATAGAAGAAGTGAAGACCGTTAGTCTACTTAAAGGAACAAGAGGCGAAGATCGGTCAGATATTGAAAGCATAATCGAAATCATGCTTAGAGTTTCCCAGCTGATCATGGATTTTCCAGAAATAGTGGAAATGGATATAAATCCTTTGTTCGTAAAAAAACAGGGAGAGGGGTCCATAGCTGGAGATGCAAGAATTAGGATAGGAGGTTAAAATGATACCGTTATTTTTTATTTCAAACCAGCCTTTTTCCGGAAAAAGTTCGATGTGCGTGGGCGTAGGAAAAGCATTTGCTGAAAAAGGTCTGAAGGTAGGATATATGAAACCAATAGGTACCCTGCCAACACGGGTGAGCGGGATTACCACAGACGAAGACGCCCAGTATATATCAAGCATACTTGACGTAAAAGAAAAACTTGAAGACATATGCCCGATTGTGATTACCCAGCAATTCATCAGGGAAGGTTTGAGTGATCAGAATTTTTCCATGGGATTTATTGATTTAATTGATAAAGCTTATAAAAGGATTCAAAAAGATAAGGATGTCATGATACTGGAAGGGGCCAAAAGCATAGAAGACGGTTACTTCCTGGGGATATCCGCGAAGAAAATTTGTGAAAAACTTGATGCCAGAGCTGTTCTGGTAATTAAATATGGCTCTGAAATCGTAGATCAGGTACTTTACGCAAAGGAATTGCTGAATGATTACCTGGCAGGAATAATTATAAATTGGGTACCAAGAAATCAAATGGATTTTCTTGAAGAACTGGTAATTCCATATCTCGAGAAAAATAAAATAGAAATCTTTGGACATATAACCTCTGACAAGATGCTGTCTTCTGTAAGCGTCAGAGAAATGGCCGAACTTTTAAACGGTCAGATAATTTGCGCCGAAGATAAAGTGGATGAACTGGTGGAAACATTTATGGTCGGAGCAATGGGCCAGGAACAGGCGCTAAAGTTTTTCAGAAGAAAAACCAATAAAGCAGTTATAACAGGCGGTGATAGAGCAGATGTTCAGTTGGCAGCACTGGAGACCGCTACAAAATGCCTTATACTCACCGGTAATTTCCAGCCAAGTACCGTTGTCCTGGGGAGAGCAGAGGAATTGGGCGTACCTATGATTCTGGTAAATTACGATACTCTTACCGCAGTAGAAAGAGTCGGAGAAATAATCGGTCATGTAAGGTTTCATGAGATTAAAAAGATAAATAAGATAGTAGACGTAGTACGAGAGTATATAAATATAGACAGATTACTGGAAATATCAAAAAAATAGCCACAGCCAATGATCTAATATGGAAAAGTTCGATTCGAATAATTACTCTATCATTATAGATGCGATGGGCGGAGATTTTGCTCCCGAAGAGATAGTCAAGGGTTCAGTTGAAGCCAGAAAAGAATATGGAGCAAATATCAAACTGGTGGGAAATCCTGATAAGATAAAAAAAGCGGCAATTTCCGGCAGTCTGGATCTTGACGGTATAGAGATTGTTCCCAGTTATCAGGAAGTAGGAATGTGTGAATTTCCTTCGGAAGTATTAAAGAAAAAAAAGGATTCCTCGATTTTTATAGGTTCACAGCTTGTATCCCAGGGTAAAGGAGATGTTTTTATCTCAGCCGGCAATACCGGCGCTGTAATGGCATGTTCCCTTTTTAACATGAAAAGGATTGAAAATATATACAGGCCAGCCATTGCTGTAGTTATACCGCTGGGGGATAAAAGGTTTGTACTGATTGATGCCGGTGCCAATGCCGATTGTAAGTCTCTCTATCTAAAGCAATTTGCCATTATGGGAAAAATTTATTCCGAAAATATTTTAGGAAAAAAGAATCCAAAAGTTGCTCTGGTCAATATAGGTGAAGAGGAAAAGAAGGGGAACGAATTAAGCGTCGAGAGTTATAAATTAATCAAGGATTATCCGGGCATCAACTTTATCGGAAACATTGAAGGCAGAGAACTATTTGAAGGGAAAACAGATGTCGCCGTATGCGACGGTTTCGTGGGAAATGTGATATTGAAACTATTTGAAGGCATGGCAGATTTCTTTTTCGGTGAAATAAAAAAGATCCTGAAATCGGGTACAATGGCAAAGCTTTCAGCAATGGTATTGAAAGGTTCTCTTGTAAATATGAAGAAAAGATTTGATTACGAAGAGTATGGAGGCGCACAACTTCTGGGATTAAACGGACTGGTGATTATTGCCCATGGAAGTTCAAAATCCAAGGCGATTAAAAGTGCAGTCAGAGCTGCTATCGAAAGTCTTCGAAACAATTTGACGAGTAAAATCGACAAAGAGATTAATAATGTAATTTAATAAAGAAAAAACAAAAGCAAAAGGAGCAAGAATGGGAAATTTTGACGAGCTTAAAAAGGTTTTGGTTGAAGTGCTGGGTGCGAAGGAAGAAGATATTAAAGCTGAAAGTAAATTTGTTGATGATCTGGGAGCCGACTCACTGGATTTAGTGGAACTAATTATGGCATTGGAAGATAAATTCGAAATAGAAATAAGCGATGAGGATGCCGAAAAGATTGTCTCAGTAAAAGATGCACTTGATTTCATAGAAGCCAGTTCCACAAAATAGTTTTGAATCGGTTAATAACCCTTATATCATATTAGCCGGGGTGGCAAGATTTTTCCATGAAAAATAACGAAGAAGTTTTATTTACAAAAGTAAAGAACTGGTTAAAAAAACTGGGAATCGATGCCCCGGATCCGGGTATATATATACAAAGCCTGACTCACAGGTCTTTTGCACGCCAGATAAATATTCAGTCACGGGGTAACGAACAGCTGGAATTTTTAGGTGACAGTGTGCTGTCTTTAATTATCACATCTTACTTATATAAAAAACATGGCGACTTTACTGAAGGAAAGATGGCAAAGGTAAGAGCGGCCCTGGTAAGCAGAAGGACACTTTTCCAAATAGCAAAAGAAATAAAGATAGACAGGCATATACTTTTAAGCGAGAATGAGGAATCCTGTAAAGGTAGAAAAAAGATATCTATTTTGGCCGACAGCCTGGAAGCTCTTATAGGCGCCATTTATATAGATAAAGGAATAGAATTTACTATGGATTGGGTTCTGGGAAGATACAGGGAAAAGATTGAGGAAAATATCAAAACTCCGGAAATCACTGATTATAAAACCCACCTTCAGGAAATTATTCAGGCTGATTACTCCAAACTTGCAAAATATAAGCTTGTCAGATCCAATGGGCCCGATCATAATAGATCTTTCTTCTCGGTTGTGACTATTGATGACAGGGTAATCGGAAAAGGTAAAGGGAAGAGTAAAAAAGATTCCGAGCAGGATGCTGCAAAAAATACTTTGAATACTCTCTATAAATTAAATTTATAATTTTATATTTTAGGAAATAAATTTGTATCTAAAGAACATAACACTCCGAGGTTTTAAATCTTTTAAAAATAAAAGCCAATTATTCTTTGAGCCCGGCATCAGCGTTATTGTAGGACCCAATGGAAGCGGTAAAAGCAATGTAGCCGATGCTATCTCATGGGTCCTGGGCGAGCAAAGCCCCAGATCCCTCCGGGGAAGCTCGATGGGAGATGTAATTTTCAAAAGCAAGAATGAAGAAATGGCTATTGCAGAAGTATCGCTGCTTTTCGATGACTCCAATAAATCATTCGATACCGAATTCAGAGAGGTTAAATTTACGAGAAGAGTTTTTTCCCGCGGGGGAAGTGAATATTTTATTAATTCCTCACCCTGCAGGCTGCTGGATATCCAGGATCTTACCGCTGACAGCGGTATAGGCAAGGGCCTGCATATTATCATAAATCAGGGTCAGATAAATGAAATTGCCGTTCTTAAACCTATCGAAAGGAAAGCCATAATCGATGAGGTACTGGGAATATCGAAACATAAAAACAGAAGAGATAAATCCATAAATAAACTCCAAAAGGTCAAAAATGATATCGAAAGAATAGACGATTTGATGGAAGAAATAAAAAGAACCATGGATCCCCTCGAAATCGAAGCAAAAAAGGCTCAGAGATATGCAGAAATTTCGAATCTTGTGAAAAGTGAAGAGATCTCCCTGTTTATTGCTCATCTGAATAGGTTAAATAAGGAATGGGAAGATGAAAATGAATCATATAAAAAAAATAAAGACAGAATAAAAGAAATCGACAGCAATATTTCTATTATAGAAAAAGAAAAAAATGATTTTTTAAAGCATACCATTAAGAGCCGGGATGAGTTTGAATCCTGGAAAAATAAAACCGATTTATTTAATTCGGAGAAAAATAATCTTGAAAACCTTGCGGCTCTGATTGAGAGTAAAAAGAACATGTTCGGAACGTTATACAATATGTTCGATCTCCAATTTGCGGGCGGCATCGGAAGCACAAATGTTCCGCGGGACTCTTCTGGGTTTGATAAGGAATACGGCGGCGTACCTTTTCTTGAGAAGATCTCGGAAGGAGTAAAGAAAATCAATGGCCTGCTAGCAGAACTATTGAAGAATATGAAGAAGAAGTTTAAAGATGAAGATAGTGTCTTATATATTGAAAATGAAGCAAGACCTATTTCGGAAGAGATTGATAAATTGCAAAAAATGATCGGGATTGTCATACAGAATGAAGGCAAGGGTAATGCAAAGGAGCCGCAGAAGGAGGATGCCGTAAAAATCGAGAATGTCAAAAAAAGAATGGAATTGACCGAAAGTATCAGGGATTTTTGTAATCTCAACAGGGAAAGGTCCAAAAAGGTACAATTGCTTCTGAGCAGTCTCCTATTGATTTCTGAAAATATAAAAAGAAAACTTTACGAGCAATTTGAAAAAAGAAGCAAATTGATTTCGGAAAACCAGAATAAGTCAAACGAATTCGAAAACCGGATAAACCTTTTAAATAACTCTAAATCAAACCTGGAAAATGCGATATACAGGACCGAACTGAGGAAAGAACAAATAAAAGAAAGAGTGGAAACTATTACCGCAGGCATAGTCGATAGTTATAACGTATCGATTGATTATGCCTTAAAAAGTTACAAACCCGCCGTCAAAATCAGACAGTCCGAAATAATGGTAAAAAAGTTGAAAAATGAGATAAAAGAGTACGGGATAGTCAATCCAAATGCAGCCATTGAATATAGCAGGATCAAAAAAAGATATGATTTTCTGACGGATCAGAGGACCGATCTCGTTGAAAGCAAGAAAAATCTGGAGGAACTTATTAAAGAGATAAACGATAGAATATCCGATTTCTTCTTTAAAAAATTCGATGAGATAAACAGGTGCTTCAAAAATTATTTTAAAATCCTCTTTCCTCTGGGCGGAGGGGAGATGCAGCTTGAAAAAAACGAAGGTGCCGGTGAAGATGAGATCGGAGTGGATCTTAAGGTAGATATTGGCAACAATAAGTTTGTTCCTCTTTCATTACTATCAGGAGGAGAAAAATCTTTGATATCCATAGCATTTCTTTTCTCTATTTATTCGATAAATCCTTCACCATTTTATGTTTTTGATGAGGTGGATGCTTCTCTGGACGACGTTAATATAAACCGTTTTCTGGTTCTGGCCAAAAAATTTTCCGAGAAGCAGCAGATAATATTGATTACCCACCAGAAAAAGACCATGGAAATTGCTGACACGATTTATGGAGTAAGCATGCAATCAAATGGAATCTCGAAAATAATTTCGGAAAGAATCGGAAAGAAACATGCTGAGATTAATTAAGAATCTAAACAATATCTGGAACAAATTTAAAGATAACCACAAATTATTCTGGGATGAACTGGAAGAACAGATGATTGCAAGCGACATCAGTATCAATACCACAGGAAAAATATTGGCGGAAGTGAAAAAACATGTTTACAGTGAAAACATAAATGATATTGAAAAAATAAAGATGCTACTAAAGAATCAAATAATTGAAATTCTTAGGACCAATGGAAGCGGAGATCTAAAGATGTCGCTCACACCTCCTACGGTATTTTTGATAGTAGGTGTAAACGGGACGGGTAAGACCACTTCGGTTGCGAAGTTAGCCAATATGTTCAAAGAAAAAAGTAAGAAAGTTT
>CAZODG010000057.1:0-7712 GCA_964578525.1 uncultured Actinomycetota bacterium | reverse complement strand
GAAGATTTTGGAATAATCCATCTGCCCGCTGATTACAAGAAACATCTTGTTGTCGGAGAGGGGATAGAAGTATGAAAGAGAGAAATGACAGCATAAAGGAAATAGATGAAGGAATGGAACTTTTAATCGATGCAAAGGACCTGGGATACAGGGAACTCAATTTAAAAGTCAGGAATTTCTTGAATTGCAGCGGCAGGGGCGGTTTTAGTAGCTACGGTGACGATAGCGGTAATGGTGTTAATTGTGAGTACAGCAGTGATAATCGCAGACGCGAAGTCACCATAAAAAACGCTCTGGGGCACAGGTATATTGGAGACGGTTTAAAAGGAGACTCCCGCATAAATGTATATGGAACGCCGGGAAATGATCTCGGAGCTTTCATGGATGGTCCCACTCTTGAAATTTTCGGCAATGGCCAGGATGGTATCGGAAATACAATGAATTCGGGAAAAATCATAGTGCATGGTGATGCGGGAGACATTCTTGGTTATTCGATGAGAGGCGGAGAAATATACATAGAGAAGAGCATTGGTTTCAGGGGCGGTATCCATATGAAATCTTACCGGGAGAAAGTACCGGTAATGGTTATTGGTGGAAGTGCCGGTAATTTCTTAGGGGAATACATGGCCGGGGGCATTATAATTCTTCTTGGCCTCCATAAAAGGCAAAAGGCAGGTCTGCCTTTTGCCGGAAAACCGGATATCATAGGGAATTATACGGGGACAGGGATGCACGGAGGAAAGATATATATAAGAGGAAATATAGAAGATTGTAAACTGGGCAAGGAAGTAAGAAAATCCGTTGCCGGCAGGGAGGATCTGGATCTGCTGGATAGATACATTGATACTTATTGTAATTTATTTAATTTAAACAGGAAAAAAATTTCGGATAACAGCTTTTTAAAATTGGTCCCCTATTCCAACCGTCCATATGGAAAATTATACGCTTATTAGTGAATTACTATAATATGGAAAGTTGTGCCAGATTTATTCTTTAGCTTCATAAATATATAAATATTTATAATTAAAAATGGCAACTATGATATAATTAATATCCACATTACTTTTTAAGTTAAAATATGGACATATTTTTATTATTTCAATACATAATAGTTGCAGTACTTCTCTTTATACTGGTAAATTTTTTAATTAATAATATCCTGTTTAAAGATACGTCCAAATTCAAACTGCCGCAGTATATAATTGATAAGAATCCGCTAATATCCATACTCATTCCTGCCAGGAATGAAGAGGAAGATATAAGAAGATGTCTCATATCGCTTACAAAACAGGATTACAGCAATATAGAGATTCTGGTACTTGATGATAATTCCACTGATGATACGGTAAAGATAGTAAAAGAGCTTTCTGAAAAAGATCCGAGGATCAGACTATACAGTGGTGAACCGATAAAAAAGGGATGGATGGGTAAGTCATACGCCTGCTGGCAGTTATCAAAATATGCCAGAGGAGATTATCTTATATTTACCGATGCTGATACGCTTCATTTCCCAAACTCTATCTCAGGTGCAGTTGCCTGCCTTCTTAGATATAAGCTGGATGCATTGTCAGTATTTCCAAAACAGATAATGGTTACCATTCATGAAAGAATGATGAACATGTTTGGTCATTATATAATTTTATGTCTGATGCCGCTTTATCTTGTTAGAAAATTAAAAACTGCGTTATTCTGTACCGCAATTGGTCAATTCATGCTATTCAAAAAAGATGTTTATAAAAAAATAGGAGGTCATAAGTCCATAAGAAGCGAGATGCTGGAGGATATCAAGATATCTAAGCGTGTTAAAAAAATGGGCTATAGATTCATGATTTTTGACGGCCGGAACAATGTATATTGCCGTATGTATAGAAACTTTAAAGAGATCGTAATAGGATATTCAAGGGTTTTATTTGCAGTTTTTGATTATAAGGTTTATATGATATCAATAGCTATAGTTCTGGTATTTGTTATCTTTTTATCGCCGTTTTTTTTACTTCCTATGGTGATACTGCTTGATTGGCCGCTTTTATTGATCGAACTTCTTATCTTGCAGATAACCATTATCTTTATTACAAGGATAGTCCTTTCCATAAGGTTTAGATGCAAAGCTGTCGATGTAATATTACATCCTGTTGCAATAGTATATCTTATAATGATAGCTATAAATTCGATCCTGAGCGTCAAAATCAGATCAGGTATATATTGGAAAGGCAGAACATACGACGTAAGCAAAGAAAAGGAATTAAGACTGGTAAACGATAATTATAAGTGATTACCTTATCCTCGGTGCAAACAGATCCTTTACGGTTTTTTCCTTCCTGAATTTGAAATTCTGAGATAATAATATCGAGTGGTTGATATATTTAGGGATGATGATAACGATAAGAACAAGTCCCATTATTAAATAAACCGACGAGTCCTTGAAGAGCCACAGGAAGATACTCGCTGCAATAATTCCTGAAATTACTCCCCATATCATATTTCTAACGGAAAATAATGCGGGCACTATGCCGATCCCGAAAGCTATGATTGTAAGAGGATGTACTGCGAGAAAAAATCCAAGTGTGGCCGCAATGCCTTTACCACCGGTAAATTTTAGATACGGGGAATAATCGTGGCCCACAACTGCTGCACAACCTGCAAGCACAGCTATTATTTCTATACCCGTGATCCTTAGGACCAGAAAGTATGACAGATAACCTTTAGCAAGGTCAAGAATTATTCCTAAGACTCCCCAGTATTTTGATACATTGAACACCAGATTCCATCCGCCGGGATTCCTGTCTCCGATCTTCCTTAAATCTTTATTGCTGTGGATTTTTGCAATGATATTACAGAAAGGTATTGCTCCTACGAGGTAACAGATTGCTATGAGTCCTATATTTCTAAAAAATTCCGGATTTATCATAAAATAAACAGTTGAGATTTGTTAAGTTTGGATTTTAATTCTATCAGAAAATAGCTCTTAGTCAAGGAAACTGCACGCTTAAAAATTCCTGTTAATTATTTTTAATAATTCCCTGGCAGCTTGCTCGGGACCTTTGATTTCATATCCATTTATACCAAGTCTTGTTCTGATCTGCCCAACAAATACTCCTTTTTTAAAGAAAACCTTAAAATATTTTTCTGCTAATTTATCATGTAACTTTTTATATTGCAGAGGGCCAAAAATATTGGCAAAATAAGAATGCGTTAATCCAACTGAAGTGGTGGTCCCTTTACTCATTACTGTTCCTTCTCTGAAGACTTTCAATGCTTCTTCAGGTGTCGTAAATCTTTCGATGACTGGATGTTCATCGTCTATTTCCTCATAGTTATTTGCATATAATACAATATTCAAATCATACCCTTTTATTATGTTTTCAAATGAATTAACAGGAATAATAATTCTTGAATTGATTAAATTAGGACTCATTATTATGGCCCGGTCCATCTGCCCGAATGCATAGCCAGGCCGAAGATCATCCAACCTGAGAAAAGCTCCTATCTCGCTCCCATATCCTTTTAGATTTTCGTTTCTATTTATATCAAGCGAACCCATATCATCTGCGATTATCATAAGATCCCGTATATGGTTTTCTCCTATTACCCTTAAAGCCTCAAGAGTCTCGGATTTCCCTGCGCCCGTATCTCCGATAATTAGAATCGTTGCTTCTTTATCTTTTTTCAACATTATCTTGACCAAAGCACCATGAAAGGGGAATTTGCCTTTTTTCATTATTTTTATATTATGAAGAGTCAGCACCATCTTTTTTAAATATCCGAAATATCCAAATTCATCTCTATTGGGAACTGCGGCAACTATCATATTGTTTTTGTTATCGTCATAAAAAACTGTAGGACAAGTACTTAATTTATCCAGTGACCTATCTGAAACACCGAAAATATAAATTGCATCCGGCTTCTTTTCTAAATCATTGTCATTTCCCAATTCAAATAAATTGCATAGTGAAAAACCAAGTTCAAAGAATTTATTATGGAAATAAATAAGAACGATCAACTTTCCAACTTTTGCAGGATAGCATAACCAATCGCGTGTGTTTATGTCTATTGTCTCCAGCGGGCTGATAGCAATTTTTTCAAAAAATCCTGCTCTTTTATTCATGGGAGGATTAAGGACAAGAGGTGGATATAAAAGTAATTGACGTATTATCGGTATACCTTTTAGTTTGCTGTAAAAAACTTCTGGCATTGGTATTTCCTTCTCGAGAGCTATTGCTGCCATTTCAGAACCTGCTCTGACCTGTCTGTAAACTCTTGGAGCATTTCCGGTAATATTTTCCTGGATATCCCTGTAAACCTGTCTTACAAGGTGTGTTAATTTTTCTATAGTTTCGTTGAAAGTCCTGTAGGGTCGTTTATCAAGTTCATCTATTTCTGAGACGCATACTATGAACCTGTCAAAGCTTCTCCAGTAATTATATAAATACTCAACAAAATCGTTAAAAAGAGCTTTGTCTTTTAAAAATATTTCGGAACCCCTTACTGCGCTGGGCATTAATTTAATCGACATTTTACATAAATATTTCAACGATTCGATAAGCAGGTTTATATCATTATCTTTTATTTCGGTACTGCTAAAAATGTTTAGCAGCATTGAACCTCTTCTGGATAAATTTTTTATACATCTTTTAATTATTTCAGAGAAAAGATTACTGCATAATAATTCATCCGGAGTCTCACAGATTCTTTTATTTATCTTGATTATTACTTTTTTCCCAATGATTTTGTAAGAATATATATCCATAATAGACTATATTTACATATGTGATATTAATTATTTCAATGCTAAAAAATTAATATATTTATAAATAATTTCGTTTTGACTTAAGATAGTAAGACAATTGGTATAATATTTCAATATCGAAGATATAAAATCCCTGGATATGATTTTCAGGCAACATCGATTCTTTTCATGCGGAGTATCGATAAGAACACGAAAAGTATGATCAGGCAAAATGAAATGATGACTGTAGGAATCAGTGAGCTATCGAAAACGTGTCCGATATCTGCCGCCTTCAAAATCAGGTAATTCGGGAGATATGCTCTTACGGTATCAAACTGGTTGAAGATGCTTAAACTAAATCCCAGGACAAGAACCGTAAATCCGGCAGCCAGACCCCTTCTGAACAGGCTGCTCAAATATAAAAGTATGGATAAAATTGTACAAAAATAGAGCATATATAAAAGCGATGATTCAAGTAGGATTTTTATCGAGAGTATTCCACCGATGAAAAACCTATCAACATACAGATAATCTATAAAGAAAGCTATTAGTATAAAAATAGAAACCGTAATCGCGTAATGAATATATTTTGCAAGCACCATTCCTGCAGGATTTGCACCTCTGGAATAAGGAAAAACGAGTCTCTTCATGCGGACCTCGTTTGCAAGCAGTCCCATTAAAGCAAATGCAATGACAATCATCCCGATTTGAAAGGAATCACTAAGGAAAGATTGAAAAGCATAATCGCGGGTAAAATCGGAAAATAATGCCATCGTTTCGGCAGGCATGTAATTTTTTAAAAGTAAAGGGAGCAATTTCAGCATCATGGGACCGAGCATAGCGGGCCAGAAAATAATTCCGACAAATAGAACCAGATATTTATAAGTCCTTATTGCTTCGGTTATCTCTTTTTTAAAGTAAGCTTTAAATGATTTCATTTTTGCTTTACCATTCCCATGAAGATATCTTCCAGCGTGCTTTTTCTTATCTGGTAGCTTACGATACCGGTATTTAGTTTCGATAATTCCTTTATGATTTCCTTTTTGGCATAATTCATATCTTTTACATAAATGCTGATCTTGCGCCCATTTTCTTTGATGTTTTCCACCCACTCCGGTTTTTTTAGTAAATCTATCTTGCCTGAGGGATCTTCTTCAAACTCAACATCAAAAATTGGTTGAATATAGGATTTATAAAGTTGTGATAGGCTTTCGGTCAGCAGTATTTTGCCTTCGTCTATAATACATATCTTATTGCATACTCTCTCTGCGTCATTTAATATATGTGTCGATAGGAAAATAGTTATTTTTTCATTCTTAAGACCTTCGATAAGCTCTAACATCTCCATTCTTCCTTCAGGATCCAGGGCGGATGCAGGTTCATCAAGAAATAGGATTTCGGGATTGCCCATGAATGCCACTGCCAGGGCAAGTCTTTGTTTCATTCCTCTTGAATATGCGCCAATACGTTTCTTTTTATGTTTAGCCAGTTTGACCATTTCCAGGAGTTTGCTGATATTTTTTCCCTCATAACCTATGATCTCGCCAATGAATCTCAGGTATTCCGAAGCATTCATATAATCGTAAAAGGTAGGAGTTTCCGGCAAGTAACCAATTGATTTCAAAATTTCTTGTTTGTTCTCCTGGAAGTCTTTACCCTTGATGATAATCTTACCATCATTAAATTTGATAAGGCCGGTAAGAATATTCATTGTCGTGGTTTTTCCGGCACCGTTTCTTCCGATAAATCCGAAAACCGAACCTTTCTCTACCTCGAAACTGATAGATTTCAATGCTTCCACACGGCCGTAATTTTTTTTCAAATCAACGACTTTAATCATTATTTTCAGTTTCTTTCTTCTTGCCAACTATTAGAAAAACAATTGGACCAACAATACCAAAGAAAACTATTATCAATATCCAGGCCCACTTAGGCAGATATGCAACTTCATTTCGCGCAGCCTGCACAAGAGCAAAGATCATGAGACCGTATTCGATTATCAATAACGGGATAATGAAGGGCAGCATACCTAAGATTGTAGACATCATGAAATTTAAATCGATTGGAGCTATTTTAATCACCCTCTTAAGTAAATTTATTATTTTTATATATTATATAATTTACAGGAGATAATTAAAGAATGAAATTAAGTAATTAATTTAATTTAACTTAAATTTTATAAAATATTTAAAGAATTATAATTTTGATGAATTATCAGATAAGTCTTACAAATTAGGGCTTTTCTATTTTACAAACTTTAAACTCGGACTTGGAAGCTCCACATACCGGACATGTCCAATCCTCGGGCAGGTTCTCAAACTCATAGGGAGGCTCCAGGCCGAATTCAGGACTTTGGACCTTAACATCAAAAATATATCCGCAATCAGTACATTTCCAATCTGCCATATTTTATTCACCTTTTAAATTCTTAATAATTATTAGATATCAGTTATTATAAACAAATACATAAACTAAGTATAGCGGTTTGCTTTTTCATTCACAGCTAAAAGTATCTGTACATTTTTTAACTTTCTTAAAATTCCAAGAATGTTTTATGGCCAACGTAAGTGGAAACAGTATCTCTTATTTGTTATAATTCAAAACTAGTAATGTCGAACTTCTATCGAACTTTTATTGAAATCCTAACAAATGAGGTGATTAAATGGCCAAACCTACAAAATACGCAACCTTGATTTGCACGATCGTAAGTATTCTTGCACTGATTGGAATTATTCTGGGAATATGGTTATCCAAACCACTTATAATAGTCATTTTTCTAATCCCTGCTACAGCCTATGAAGCTTATAGGACCGAAGGGCCTTCTACGGTATGGGCATCGTGGCTGCTGTTGATTGTGCTGATTCTGGAAATAGTATTTATTGCGGCAAACATAAGCTATGATCTGGCATCTTTTTTCGGAGCAAGCGAGAAGGTCGTAGCGGGTTATGCTGTTCCATTAGGTGATATCAAAGTAGTAGGGCCTGTT
>CAZODG010000056.1:0-7722 GCA_964578525.1 uncultured Actinomycetota bacterium | reverse complement strand
GAGCATCACCTTGCCAAGGTGAGGGTCGCGGGTCCGAGTCCCGTCTTCCGCTCCATTTTTTTATAGTTGATTAATTGTCCTTGCTATATAAAGATATATAATAGTAGTAGTAATAATAATAATAAACTTTATAGTGGATTTTTATTATAAATGATAGAAAACGATAAAAAAGCGTACGATATATTGAATCACAGTTCTTCTCATATAATGGCTGCGGCAATAAAAAAAATATTTCCCGATGCAAAATTTGCGATAGGCCCCTCTATAAAGGAAGGCTTTTATTATGATTTTGATATAGATAAGAATGTGTCGACGGAAGATATTCCTTTAATAGAAGAAGAAATGAAAAAAATAATAAAAGCGGATTATAAGTTTGAGAAAAAAGAAATCAGTAAAAAAGAGGCGAGGGAACTATTTAAAAACAATCCATACAAGATCGAACTTATAAAAGATATCAAGGGAGACAGCGTCAGTATTTATTCTTCCGGAGATTTTATAGACTTATGCTCGGGACCCCATATATCTTCTACCGGAAAAGTCGGATCATTTAAACTGCTGAGCGTTGCCGGAGCTTATTGGAGGGGAAATGAAAAGAATAAGATGCTTGTAAGGATATACGGAACTTCATTTTTTGAGAAAGAAGAGTTAAAAAAATACCTGGATAGATTGGAAAAAGCAAAGAGAAGCGATCACCGCAAGATAGGAAAGGACCTGGATCTTTTCAGTTTTCATGATGAAGCCCCGGGATTTCCTTTTTTCCATCCAAAGGGAATGATTATGATAAATGTCATTCTGGGTTACTGGAGAGAGGAGCATAAAAAAGAGGGGTATCAGGAAATAAACACACCGGTCATACTCAGCAACGAGTTATGGAAAACTTCAGGACACTGGGATAATTACAGAGAAAATATGTATTTTATTAAAATCGATGAAGATGATTATGCGGTAAAACCCATGAACTGCCCCGGAACAATCATAGTGTACAAAACAAATCAGCATTCATATAAAGAACTGCCTATCAGGATCGCCGAGCTGGGGCTGGTTCACCGTCATGAGAAATCAGGAGTTTTACATGGGCTGTTCAGGGTAAGAAGCTTTACCCAGGATGACGCTCATATATTCTGCATGGAGGAACAGGCAGAAGAAGAAGTATCGAAGACAATAAATTTAATCGACCGAGTATATAAAGTTTTTGGTTTTGATAAATACCATCTTGAACTTTCGACCAGACCGGAAAAAAGAATTGGTACTGACATGATATGGGAAAAAGCAGAGAATATACTCAAGAAAGCAATTAAAAGAAGAGGACTTGAATATGTGATAAATGAGGGAGAGGGCGCCTTCTATGGCCCAAAAATAGATTTTCATATATTGGACTGTCTGGGAAGGACATGGCAATGTGGTACCATACAGCTTGATTTTGCAATGCCTGAAAAATTTGATATAGGGTATATGGGAGAGGATAACATAAAGCACAGGCCGGTTATGATACACAGGACCGTTCTGGGCAGCATAGAAAGGTTTTTGGGCATATTAATAGAACATTACAGCGGGAACCTGCCGCCATGGCTTGCGCCGCAGCAGATAGCCGTGCTTCCGATTTCTGAAAAATTTTATGATTATGGTTCGGGAGTTTATAGTCAACTTGAAAAAAAAGGTTTTAGAGTCGAAATCGATAACAGAATAGAGTCATTAAATAAAAAGATAAGACAGGCAGAGGTAAAAAAAATACCTTATATGGTAATAGTCGGGAAAAATGAAAAAGATACAGGAACAATTACGGTAAGAAAAAAAACCGGCGGCGATATGAAAGAAATAAAACTTTCAGATTTCATCAGTGAACTAAAAGATGTCATAGAAAATAAAAAGAATATCTATTAGATTGAAATTATATTTATCTTTATTTTTTAAAGAAATAACCTATAATTTAACTTAAACACTCTTACAATACTAATTTAAAATATACAAAAACTCATAAATATCTCATATAATTACTTATTATTATATCGGGGGTATGTAAAATGACATTGAAAGAAAGAGTAAAGCTATACACTACGAAGACAGCTATAAGGAGTGTTTTAAAGGTACTCCCTAAAATCTCCGATGAAAGATGGCTTTCATTAATAAAGGGCCGGGTATACAGGTTAAAGAAAAAAGAAGAAAGAGATTTTCTGGAAAATTTACTTATAAATCTAAAATCGCAGGCTTCAAGGGTATCTTCAAAGGTAAGAGAAAAAGTAGTTATGAATTTGATAAATAATGCAATGGTCCAGGGCCAGCCCAGAAGGCTTGATTTTACTAAAAAATATGGTTTTAATCCCCCAAATCTTTTAGTAATAAGTCCAACTATGAAGTGTAATCTGAAATGTTATGGATGTTATGCATGGCAATATTCTAAAAAGGACGATCTTCCGTATGATGTTTGCAACAGAATAATAGAGGAAGCAAACAGTATAGGATTATATTTCTTTGTTATTACAGGAGGGGAGCCGTTTTGCTGGAATAAACTATATGATTTTCTGGAAAGACATAATAATTCATTTTTTCAGATTTATACCAATGGCCAGCTGATAGATAATAAAGTTGCGAAAAAACTTGCCGAACTTGGAAATGCGGTCCCCTGTATAAGCGTGGAAGGGTTTGAAAAGGAAACCGATATCAGGAGAGGCAGGGGTGCATGGAAAAGAATTATGAGAGCAATGGATGCCCTGAAGGACAACGGGGTGCTTTTTGGTTTTTCAGTAACTGCTACCAGAGATAATAATAATCTGGTAGTAAGTGATGAATTTGTTGATTTATTTATAGAAAAAGGGGCATTTATAGGATGGTATTTTAATTATATTCCGATAGGGAAGGAACCGGATATGGATCTTATGCCAACTCCGGAACAAAGAGATTACAGAAGAAAAAGAATCCGGAAGATAAGAAAGGGTAATAAAATAATAATAGCTGATTTCTGGAACGACGGACCACTGGTAAATGGCTGTATGGCCGGTGGTAAAAACTATCTGCATATAAATGTAAACGGAGATGTCGAACCATGTGTTTTCGTACACTTTGCTGCTGATAATATAAAGGAAAAAAGTCTCATCGAGGTACTGAATTCAAATTTCTTTAAAGGATTCAGAAAAAGACAGCCTTATACAAAAAATCATTTGAGGCCATGCTGCATAATAGATAATCCTGGTGTTCTGAGGGATATTGTTGCCGAAAGTGGTGCTTATCCAACACATGATGGTGCAGAGACAGTAATCGGGTGTCTGGCAAAATCGCTTGATAAGTATGCCAGTGAATATAAGGAAATTTCCGATAAAGCATGGGATGAGGAATATATTCCGGTAGAAGAGAGCGAAGAGGAAAAAGAAGCAGTATAGACAAAATAATCAATAATTAGTATAATTCCGAAATTAATAATAAAAAATCGTTAAAATAATAGAAAGAATAAGAAAAATAAGTAGAAATCATCTATTTCTCACCAGATGGCGGTCCTGTAAACCAGTTGATCTGGTTAATTATTTTTAAATTAAAATTTTAATAAATAGGTAGATGATTTATCTGCCTATTTTTTTTAAAAAAATTAAGGAGGTGCAACTTCGAAAATAACAGAAGGATTCGTATAAACGAACAGATAAGAGTACCGGAAGTAAGGTTGATTGCTGAGGATGGCAGTCAGATTGGAGTTATTTCGGTAAAAGAAGCATTAAAAACTGCCGAAGATAACGGATTGGACCTGGTCGAAATTTCGCCCAAAAGCGATCCGCCGGTCTGCAAAATAATGGATTATGGAAAATATAAATATCAGCTTGAGATATCGGAAAAGTTAAAGAAAAAAAAGCAATCCCAGATAATTATCAAGGAAATAAAATTAAGACCCAAAATAGACATAAATGACCTTAATACTAAAAAAAGGCAGATAGAAAAATTTTTATCAAGTGGTTATAAAGTAAAAATAACGGTCATGTTCAGGGGAAGGGAGATCGTTCATAAAGAACTGGGTATGAATATGTTAAATAAATTGGTCGAGGAATTAAAAGACAAAGGTACGATGGAACTTGAGCCAAAATTGGATGGGTATAATATAATTACAATTTTATCGCCAGTTTAAAAATAAGATTATCATATAAAAAAGTTAATTTGGAAGGATACATTATGCCGAAGATTAAAACTCATAAAGGAGCAGCCAAAAGATTTAAAGTAACAGGCAGCGGAAAGATTCTAAGGATGAAAGCAAATAAAGGTCATATTCTGACCAAAAAGAATGCTGAAAGAAAAAGACGGCTGAGTAAAATGCAGGAAGTATCTGCCTCCGATAATAAAAATGTAAGAAGACTATTAGCCAGATAAGAAAGGTGTGATTTAAATGACCAGAGTAAAAAGAGGACAGGTCAAGAGGTTAAAACATAAAAAAGTATTAAAAGAAGCAAGAGGATATTACGGTTCCAAAAGCAGAAGTTATAAAATTGCCAAAGAGCAACTACTCAAATCGATGAGTTATGCATACAGGGACAGAAAAAATAACAAAAGGAATTTCAGGAGATTATGGATCACCAGAATCAATGCTGCAGCCAGAATCAATGGGATTTCATATAATGAATTCATAAATGGATTGAAGAAAGCAAGTATCGATATCAACCGGAAGATGTTATCCGAGATGGCTGTAAACGACTCAAACGCTTTTCAAAAACTAACGGAGATTGCAAAAAAACAAGTAGCGTAAATGTGCAGGTGATAAAGAGAAAATGACTGACCAGATGGAAAAAAAAATAGAATCAGAAATAAGCAGTTTTGAAAGAGATCTGGAAAAAGTAAAAGATTTAAAAGAGCTGGAGAAATTAAAGACAAGGTATATCGGGAAAAAAAGTTTTTTGATTAAAACTTTAAAAAATATTGGAAGCCTTCCTGAGAATATAAGACCAATTGCCGGCAAGAAATCAAATACTGCAAGAAATAAAATAGAGTCCGACATACTGCAGAAAGAAAAATATTTCAAAGGCATCCAGTATGAAAATAAATTAAAAAAAGAGCATATCGATTTGTCATTGCCCGGGAGAATTGTCAGACCGGGAAGAAAAAATATTATTTCACAGGTTACAGAAGAAATTGAAGAAATTTTTATCGGAATGGGATTCGAAATTGCTGAAGGACCGGAAGTTGAAACAGATTATTATAATTTTGAGGCATTGAACACACCGGCGGACCATCCGGCAAGATCTTTACATGATACATTCTTTATTTCCAAAAACACACTCCTAAGAACTCATACTTCACCGGTTCAGATAAGATACATGGAGACTCACAAACCGCCTTTAATGATAATATCATCCGGTAAAGCATACAGAAGGGATTATGACGTGTCACATACGCCTATGTTCACACAGATAGAAGGTCTGGTAATAGACAAAGGAATAAATTTTAGTAATCTCAAATGGACACTTGAAACCCTGGCGCATGAGGTTTTTGGAAAAGAAAGGAAAGTAAGATTCAGGCCGCATTATTTTCCTTTTACCGAACCCAGCGCCGAAGTAGATGTTTCCTGCCATATATGCAGCGGTAAAGGGTGCAGAGTATGTTCCGGATCCGGATGGCTCGAAATACTCGGTTCCGGAATGGTGGATCCCAGCCTGTATCAATACGTAGGATACGATCCTGAAGAAGTAAGCGGTTTTGCTTTCGGGATGGGAATAGAAAGAGTCTGCATGTTAAAATACGGGATCGAAGATCTAAGACTTTTTTTTGAAAATGATTTAAGATTCATCGAACAATTTTAACTTTTGGATATATCCGTAATTTAAAAGCTGCTGCTTTAATTATTTTAAAAAAGAACATATTTTAAAAGGATTTTTAGAGAAGGAAACTTTAAAGAGTGAAATTAACGTTAAACTGGATATGTGAATTTTTAGATAAGTGCCCACTTGAACCTGAAGATATTGCAGGTGCCCTGACTATGAGCGGATCTGAGGTAAAAAAGATTGAATATATGGGCAGCAGGTATAAAGATATAATAGTTGGAAAAATAATTGAGTACTCCAGGCATCCTAATGCCGATAAATTATCTTTATGTAAAGTGGATATAGGGTCCAAAAAACTGGACATAGTATGCGGCGCCAGAAATTTCAAAAAAGAAGACAGGGCAGCCGTAGCGCTTCCGGGAGCAAAGATAAAAGATATAACGATAAGAAAGAGTAAAATAAGGGGACAGCTGTCGGAAGGAATGATGTGTTCCGAAATGGAATTGGGTCTATCTTCTGAATCACAGGGGATAATGATCCTGGATGAAAGCTGCAGGGTAGGTGATGATTTCTCAAAATCCGTAGGGCTGGATGATACAGTTCTGGAAATGGAAATAACACCTAACAGACCGGATTGCATGAGCGTGATAGGGATTGCAAGAGAAATCAGTGCACTGACAGACTCAAAACTTATAATTCCAGATTATCATTTTAGCAAAAAGTTGAATCTGGATTCAAAATTTATTATTGAAATAATTGATTACGCTCTTTGCCCCCGGTATTCAGCAAAAATTTTTAGAAAGATTCCGGATATCGAATCACCTCAGTGGATGAAAAATAGACTTATGCTTTGTGACATAAGACCGGTTAATCTTATCGTAGATCTCACGAATTATGTAATGCTGGAAACCGGCCAGCCCATGCATGCTTTTGATAAGAACAGGTTATATTCTGATAAGATCATAGTAAGAAATGCAGTTAAAAAAGAGAAAATAAGGACAATCGATAACTCCGTAAGAATACTTGACGAGGATAATCTGGTGATAGCAGATGAAAAAAAGGCAGTCGGAATTGCAGGTATAATGGGTGGTAAAGATACAGAGATAGGTCCGGATACGAAGAATGTACTTCTGGAATCCGCAAATTTTTATGGGCCTTCAATAATGAAGACTTCCAAAAATATAGGACTGCGTACGGAAGCTTCGAACAGGTTTGAGAAAAAAATAGATCCTATGTTGACAGTGTTTGCCCTTGAAAGATTTGAAGATATACTGAAAAAAATAACAGGTATTGAGACAGAAGAATGCATATATGATAATTATCTGGAAAAAGAGCTGAAAAGAAAGATAGATTTAAGAGTAGAAAAAGTAAACAAGACTCTCGGAAAGAAAATCGATAAAGATTTGATATCAAAAATCCTCACAAAATTAAAAATCGATAATATTGTAAAAAATAATATCATAGAAGCGACCGTTCCATCTTTCAGGTATGAAGATCTTGAAAGGGAAATAGACCTGGTAGAAGAAATAGCAAGAATATACGGTTATGATAACCTGGATTCAATTCCAACCATAGTCAAAGACAGACAGGGGAGATATAACGCTTATCAGAAAACGATTAGAAATATCAGACAGACTCTCTGTGATATAGGACTGGATGAGGTTATAAATTATTCATTTTTAAGTGCAGGAGAAATTGAAATATTTAAATTGAATCTCGAAGAAGAATATAATGACATTGTTGCTATATTGAATCCGATTAATGAAGATCTTAAATTTCTAAGGCCGACGCTGCTTCCATCAATGATGAAAAATATAAAAGATAACATTAATCACAATATAAAAGATATAGGAATATTTGAGATATCAAAAATCTTCAAGAAAAAAAATTCGAATAATCTGCCTTTTGAAATAAATATGCTTGGCATCATATTGACAGGTAATGCGATTCAGAAAGGATGGGATGAAAAGGAAAGGTCTTTCGATTTTTATGA